>NZ_JBBPCC010000017.1:0-179983 GCF_038070315.1 Paenibacillus filicis
CGCCGTTGCCTGCTCCGGGGTTGCCGTTACCTGCTCCGGGGTTGCTGTTACCAGTTCCGGGGTTGGCGTTGCCGGTTCCGGGGTTACCGTTGCCTGCTCCGGGGTTGCCGTTGCCTGCTCCAGGGTTGCCGTTGCCTGCTCCAGGGTTGCCGTTGCCTGCTCCGGGGTTGCCGTTGCCTGCTCCGGGGTTGCCGTTGCCAGGTTCAGGGCTGCCGTTGCCGGGCTCAGAACCATCGGAACTTAACGGCTTCAACTGCACATCATAGCGTACAATGTCGATTCCGACCGAGATGGTTGCACTCACATGCGTCTCATAACCGGCTTTCGTTACAATCAGGTAGTAGTCCGTGTCCGGGAACACCATGTACGCATAGGAGCCGGTTGCATCGCTGTTCTGACTTGGGCTGGCGTTATCGTTGGGTTCAAAGCCCGGAATCGCAGGCAGCGTGACTGTCGTCCCTGGCACGATGCCGTTCGCCCTGTTCCTAGGCGTATCCGCATAGTACAGTGTCACTCTAGCTCCTGCGATGGCTGCGCCAGTCTTTGCGTCCGTAATGATGCCATACGGGTCAACGAGCTCCTGCGAAATATTCAATTCGCCGTTCGCCTTCACATCGAGCTTTGCATCTCGAATGAGCGTCAATTCTTTGCCCCGTGCAACCTCGTAACGCACTTCCATTTTATAGCTCTCCGCAGCTAGGCCATCCACGAAGAATGAACCGTCAGGCTGCAAGCTGAATGCTTTGGGAGCGCCGTTCTGATCCACCATATAGTTGCCGTTCGCATCCCGCAAATAAATGCGCATCTTATTAGCGAGCGCGCTCTTCATCAGCGAAGAATGCCCTTCGGGCTGCTTCACGAGCACGATGCCTACAGCCGTAATGTGCGCCGGAACCACTTCCCCGCCCTTCACATTGCTGTCAACCACTGCTTTTTGCGTGAAGGTAATCGACTCATCAACGCCATTGATTTTGATCTTTTTCGGGAAGCTGATCGTATAGTCTCCACCATACGCCACAGGGAGGAAATACGCGCCTGCGGCATCGGTCGTGATCGTGTGCTTCTCGCCGTTCGTATCGTTTGTAATCACAATGGTCGCATTCGGAATCACTTCGCCTGTGGTGTTGTCCCGCAGCACCCCGACGATTGCCGCCGGCATGGCGGTTACATTCGCGGTGGCGGTCAAGATTCCTTCTGTCAGACTGTTCACCTTGGCCGTGATGATGTGATCCTCAGGCGTTGTTGCGCCCAGCTTTGGCGGTGTATAAGAGATCACCGCTCTTCCTTGCTCATCAGTCGTAGCCTTTACTTCCGATTGGTCCGGCAATGTAAAGACGACTTCCCGATTCACAACCGGATTGCCTGCATAATCGGTCAACGTAGCCGTCAGCTGCGAAGGCGTTTTACCGTCGCCGGGAACTGCTGCAGGATCTGCCGTCAGCGTCAGCTTGCCCGGGAGATACTTCGCATTGACGAAGCGAGCTTCGGAAATCTGCTTCTCCACAATCGTGCCGCTATGCGTCAGCCCCACTGGGTTTGTTGTGTAACCCTCGACCGAATAATCGGTTTCGGTAACGGTATAAGTCGTACCCGTAAGAATGTCGGTTTCGGCAATAGCGACGGTTTCCCCATGTTTGAGAGAGATGGTGCCGCCGGATTTCATTTTTCCTGTAGTGCCGTCCGATTTCGTATAAGCATACTCTTCATTTGCACCCGTGCCGTCGAACGTGACGGTGAACACAAATGCCTTATCCTTATCCGCACCGCTGCCTTCCACCGTCTGCCCGATCAGCAGACCGCCGAACAGCAGCCGTGTGTTGACAAACTCCGCTTGATGTACGCCATCCTCGCTGATCGTGTCGGTATGCGTCCGATCTGGCCAATTCGTCGTATAACCGTCAGCTGTATAATCGGTTTCGATGACGGTGTAGGTCAGACCTTTCGGCAATTTCGGGAACTTAATTTGCTCACCGTGCTTCAGATGGATCGTATCCCCGCTCTTGAGGCTGCCCGATGGAGCGCCCGTTCCGGTATAAGCATAGCTTGCGTCCTTGCCTTCGCCATCGAAGGTGACGGTGAACTCGAACGCCTTATCCGGCTGTCCGCCGTTGCCAGCGACCTTCTGCCCGATCGTCAGACTGCCGTACACCATCCGCGTATTGACGAACAACGCTTTATGCGTGCCGCCCTCCGCGATCGTACCGGTATGCGCCAGGCCCGTCGGGTCAGTCGTGTAACCATCTGTCGCGTAGTCAGTCTCGGTGACCGTGTAAGTTGTATCCTTAGGAATCCCGGCAATAGCGACAGTTTCCCCATGCTTGAGGGTGATCGTGCCGCCGGACTTGATCGTTCCTGCAGTACCGTCCGGCTTGGTATAAGCGTACTCTCCGCTTGCGCCCTCCCCACCGAAAGTGACGGTGAACTCGAACGCCTTATCCGGCTGTCCGCCATTGCCCATTACCTTCTGGCCGATCAGCAGCTTGCCCGGGAGATACTTCGTATTGACGAAGCGAGCTTCGGAAATCTGCTTCTCCACAATCGTGCCGCTATGCGTCAGCCCTGCTGGATTTGTTGTGTAACCCTCGGCCGTATAATCAGTTTCGGTAACCTTATAAGTCGTACCCGTAAGAATGTCGGTTTCGGCAATGGCGACGGTTTTCCCATGCTTGAGAGAGATCGTATCGCCGGATTTCATTTTTCCTGTAGTGCCGTCCGATTTCGTATAGGTATACTCTTCACTTGCACCCGCACCGCCGAACGTGACGGTGAACACAAATGCCTTATCCTTATCCGCGCCGCCGCCTTCCACCGTCTGCCCGATCAGCAGACCGCCGAACAGCAGCCGTGTGTTGACAAACTCCGCTTGATGTACGCCACCCTCGCTGATCGTGTCGGTATGCGTCCGATCTGGCCAATTCGTCGTATAACCGTCGGATGTATAATCCGTTTCGACGACGGTGTAGGTCAGACCTTTCGGCAATTTCGGGAACTTAATTTGCTCACCGTGTTTCAGACGGATCGTGTCCCCGCTCTTGAGGCTGCCGGATGCAACGCCTGTTCCGGTATAGGCATAGCTTGCGTCCTTGCCTTCGCCGTCGAAGGTGACGGTGAACTCGAACACCTTATCCGGCTGTCCGCCGTTGCCAGCGACCTTCTGCCCGATCGTCAGACTGCCATACACCATCCGCGTGTTGACGAACAACGCTTTATGTGTGCCCCCCTCCGCGATCGTACCGGTATGCGTCAGGCTCGTCGGTTCAGTCGTGTAACCATCTGTCGTATAATCAGTCTCAGTGACGGTGTAGGTCGTATCCTTAGGAATCCTGTCCATGGTGACGGTTTCCCCATGCTTGAGGGCAATCTTGCCACCGGACTTGATCCTTCCTGTCGTACCGTCCGGCTTGGTATAAGCATATTCTCCGCTTGCACCCTCGCCACCGAAAGTGACGGTGAACTCGAACGCCTTATCCGGCTGTCCGCCGTTGCCCGTTACCGTCTGCCCGATCTGCAAACTTCCGTACACCATCCGTGTGTGGACGAACGGAGCCTTGTGGTCGCCATTCGCAACGATCGTGTCGGTAAGAATTCGATTCGTTGGGTCCGTGCTGTAGCCGCCCGGAGAGTAATCATTTCCGGTTACGGAATAGACCAGACCCTCGAGCAGGTTCGGAATGACAGCACTTTGTCCATGCTTCAGCTGGATCGTATCGCCGCTTTTGATCGTTCCACTAGTGCCATCTGGCTTGGTATAAGGATAACTCTCACCTTTGCCCTCACCCTGGAAGGTGATGGTGAACGCAAATTCCTTATTCTTATCACTCCCGTTACCTGCCACCTTATTGCTGATCGTCAGCTTGCCGGCAGCAGGAGTTGGCACAACCAGTGGATCCCCAGCGGTTACTTTCACGCCGTCTACCCAGATGGGCTTCCCGGGAGTATTTCCTACATACACCTGATAAATTCTCGTAGTGGGCAGCCACGTCGTGGTGTCAATATAGGTTTCCTTGAGCTCATAAAAGCCCGGATTCGGGAACAGCAGATTGAGCTTGCCGTCACCACCGGTTGTTCCCTTGGCGACTTGCGTTCCGCCGTCTTTCTTATACAGCGTAAACTCTACGCCCTTCAGCGGATTGCCGCTAGGGTCTACCTTTTTCAAAGGCAGCAGGGCATTGGAACCGGAACTGCCGGATACGTCCGTACTATCCAGCGTGCTTTCGCTTTTGACTCTGAGCAATTTCAGTTTGTCATCGCCCACCAGCTTGACCTCGTTGCCCATCTTGTCGCCGGCCTTCGCTTTGGTAGGATCAACCTCGGACTGGTACACAAACTGGTAATAGTTATTGGGATTGGTCATCATGAATTTCAGAACCGTCGTGCCGCCTGCGCCCGGTTCGGCTTCCACCCGAATTTCACTATTCGGGTCACTGAGATTCAGTGCTGCACCGTCCCGTTCCAGAGCACCGCTCGCAGTAAGCTTGGCACGATAAACCGCCATGCTGGGTGCTATCAGCACAAGCTTTCCGCTTTCATCCTTGCGCAGGTTCATACCTGCCCCTAGCGTGTCCTCTAAATACACGCCATTCTCCATGTGATATGGCGGGTAATAGTTCACCGTCCATTCCAGCACGCCGGGAAACGGCTTTGTTACTGACTTGCCCAGCGCCTGAATGGGCACAATGAGCTTGCGCTGTTCGGTGAGGACCTTTTCCACCCCGCCCCATGTCATGTGCAGGTCGGCTTTGTTGTACAGGACCTGCTTGTTTTTCCCTTGCGCGGTGTATTCGTCCAAATATTTCTCCAGAGCCGCATTGGAAGGTCTCGCCTTCACCAGAATGACATAAGGACCTTCCAGTTTGGAGAAGGTGAAGGTGCCTACGTTGCCGCTATGGGAGAAGTTCACCACATGAGCAGGGTCGTTCGGCTCGATGATGGACACAGCGTTGTTTCGAACCCCATAGCTGGTGCCGCTGCCATTGTCCGAATAACCTTTCCAAAGCTCAAAATTCTTCCCCTCGGTAAACGGAACGAACTCCCAGTCTACCGGCAGGGTATCCACCAGCTTCACATTGGTGATGACCCGACTTCCGCCGTCTTTCGCCATTTCGACCGTGTTGTACCCTGGCATATTTACCCCTAAGCGGAAGGTGACGGTCTTGGTCGTCCGGTCATAGGCAGAAATCGTCCATGCCTCGTTGTTATCGTCTGAGATGTAGCTGCTGGCGTTATTTGGGGTAACGTTTTCAGGCGTACCATCTGCCTTCAATGGCTTCGACGCAAAGAGCATATCCTTGTTCAGCATACGCAGGTGAAGGTTGACATCTTTTTGCGCTTGTTTGACGGTTTCGCCTTCAAAGAGCAAAGCCCGATTCCAGAGCGTTTTCCCTGTGTTAATATCCTGCCTGAAGAGGATATCCGGATTGGTCACAAGTGCGCGGAAGCTGAAGGATGCAGACTGGTCGGTGTATCCAGTCACCTTGATCAAGTCCGCCACGACTTCACCGTTCACAGTCAAAGGAATAGCCTTCATGGTCAAGCCGTTCGCGCTCTTCAGAGTACCCGCGTGGTACTGCGTCCACAGCTGCGCCGTATTTACATTTGCTTTGATTTTCGCAATCGCTTCCTTGCTGACCTCACCGGTTGCATCCACCGCCTGGTCCAGAACGCTCAGATCACCGCCATGCACCAGCACATCGTAGACCACCGCATTGGGCAGGGTATATTGTGGTGCCAGGCTGACCGTCCATGTGACGCCGCCGAGGTGAAAATCCTCCATCGCAATAGAAGCGAATTTTGTAAAAGTATGATCGCCGATAGTGACAATGGCCTCGTCAGTCACTGCGGTAGGTCTTGTACCGGTTGCTATATCGTTGTTCTGTATGCCACCCGGTGTATCCAAATTCCAGTTAGCGCGCGGGTCTATTCTAAAATTGGAGCCGTTGGTTACCTTACTCTTAATCACTAGCTCCACTTTACCGTCAATATTCCCGAAAGAATAAACGCCATTTGCATCTGGTATAATGGATGTTACTGCAGAGGCAGCATTATCTACCCATGTCTGCCGTGTGGCAGAAGTAAACTCTAGCCCATTAGGCAGTACATTGGTGATCGTAAAATCCTTTAAACCCTTTTTGTTATAGTTGTTGACAACGACTTTCCATGTGATCATTTCATTAGCGTGATCATACGAAGCGCTGGCTTGAATCCAGTCTGGAGCAAAAGAAATCTCCTGACCTGCCTCCGCCAGCTTATCATTGCCCTGTCTCAGTTCTACTTTGCCAAACATGTCCCGATAGCTGCGCCCCAGATTGCTTGGCGGATTCCGGTGCTCGTAATAGTAGCCTTCCTTTGGAATCCATGTTTTATATTCGACCTTCGGATCTACCCCTGTTTCCGCTGGGAAAGTATAGGTTAACGATCCGTCCCCACCGATGCTTGGGGTTGCCTCTATACCGTTTACTTTGAATGAACCTGACACATAGATACCGCGGACATTACCATTGCCAGTATTATAAGATGAAGGGTTCGTATAGAACGTCTTCCCGTCCAGCGACAGTTTGATTGTATTATCCAACTTATCGAAGGCAGATACGGTTGACTGCCAAGTAACCGCTCCCTCAACCAATTGTGTGGCTTGAAGTCCACGATAACTATACTGATCCCACTTGATCATTCCCGGCGAGGTCAATGTGATGCTGTATGCCGCCGTGACGTCCGGATTTTTTAGCTGGTACGTTTTCCCGAACATACTAATGGGCTTTGTATCGCCGTAATCCATGCCTGACAGATCCGAATTGGCGGTGGTTTCAAAGCCGAAGGTAACGGCTCGCCCGACACCATTGAAAAAGCCTTCATCTCCGTCAAACAGAACCTTAATGCTGACCGGTGTGAAATAGGCCGTACCAAGTTTTTTCGAGCCAGATTCCGTCTGTGCCATCAATGGCTTGGTAGCCGTTGGCAACACCGCTTCTTGGAAGTGGTCTGCGCTTTTCAGTTCGATCCAGTCGCCCTTCTGAATGTACAGGCTTGGATCCGCATTAGTCGGATCCGCATCATCGCCATTCACAGGCACCTTGAGACCTTCCGACTTAAGCGTAAATGGCTGTCTGCCTTGGATGGTACCGCCGGGTGGAATAACAACAGCAGGTGTTCCCTGCTGCACCGTCAATGGAAACGGTGAATTAGCCCCCATGAGCACCGCTGTTTTGTCCGCTGGGCCTACCGTTATAGCTGCGGGTTTGCCGACCAGCACAGCATGCCCGTCCGGCACATTGTACACCGCCTCAGGTACCGACGGCCCGTTCGCATCCGACGAGCCGGGTTCGCTCACTGCTGGCGCGCTCTCCGCATATGCAAGAGCAGAGAACATCACCGTTTGCAAAATAAGCATAACCGCTAGGCAAAAAGACAGTACCGATTTACTTACACTGCGCTTTCGTTTCATTGCCAATTTCTCCTCGATTTCCCTAAATTTTTAGAAGGCAAGATCATCCGTTCCATATAACGCACAAGCAAATAGACATCACCTATTGGCTTGACCCAGCGGTCCTTTACATCTTCGAAATCTTGAGGAGTTCCAGATGACCGGGCAAGCTCCGTGGGTGTGCAGGCAGTTGATCCATGCTTAGTAACCTTCTCCCCCTTTCCGTCGACCATTTTCGCCAATCCGTTCCTGCAAATAACCGAATAGGCCAAATTACACAGCTTACTTCATCATTTTACTGCCGCGACCTATACAAGAACTATACATGCCATACTGGCGCAGTTCCTTACGCATTGGACTATTATTGGCTATCGAAACCCTATTATTTATAACTACAAATGAAATAAGCTGACGCCGGTTAAGTACCGACGCCAGCCTGCAGACTAGTGTTTTTTCAATGTCTATTTAATTGTGTTCCCGACCAGAATCAGGTTTATTTCAGCTCAATATTGGATAGTTCTTCATAAGCTTTGCGAAGAATCTCATAGCTTTGCTTCTTACGTTCATGGTACGTAGGCAGATCCCAGGATTCCCATTGATAGAATAAGGGAGATGATGATGCGTTAGAAAGCTTGCCGCTCGATTCGACGAAGGGTTCTATGCGTACCCCATCGCTAGTGACAGGTACAAGTCCATCAGCCGCATAGGGATAATTCCAAACCTGGTGACTGCTCGGATCCGTATAACCCAGCAGCATCCAAGGAATACGGATCTCCATGACATCACCGGAAGCATACCAATCGGCCAACGAATCGAAAGCAGGCGCTTCCGGATCGGTGATCCCGTACCTCATCTTCCCTACTTCATATTCTTCGATAGGAACCGTTTTCTGGCTTACGGGTAAATACTGTTCTTTGTTCAGAGTAAGCTTCCACGGCAAAAAGAGACCTAATGTATTTTGATTGTAACGAGGGTCCCACGGCAGCATCTTTTTCACGTGCCCATACAGCCAGGTATGCTGATCGTACGCGCTATTCACAAAGAGCCGGGTATCGTTTACTCCGCGCATACTCCATAAAAACTCAATGCCGTTCGTGAACTTGATGCCTGGCAATCGATCAGCGACTAGACTCCCGCCTGGCAACGTATCAAAGCCGATATCCACCTTGTCTTGAGCTAAATCCCAATCCCCATCCCGTTTCCTTACCATTATGTACAGATAGGCTTCATCATGAGACACCGTGAGATCAAAGTCTGCATAAGCTTGTTTGACCTTGTGCTTTCTCTTCTCCCAATCGCTCTTCTTCCCGTCTAACTTAATCGTGTTATCACCAGAATCCCCCGCTTCGACGGCAATGACTCCAAAGTGCTCCTCATTGGTCAAGCTATTTCTCCACAAGGACCGACGTTCCGGGGGCAGCTCCAGGTCGACCGTATTCCAGGTGTGCTTGAACCATTCATCCTGCCAAGCAAACAGCAAGGCCCCATTGTACCCTTCTTCATAGATGCTCTGAAGCATATCTGCATCCAATTGACCTTGCTCCGATTCGGTATGCATCCCCTGATTCATACCGGCGGGCCCATAATGAGCGATCCCTCTCGAGCTGGGCACACCGAATTCCGCTACAAAAATCGGGATGCCTTGATGATGAGCGCGCAGATCATGCAAATACCCCGCATAGGGGTTTATTTTGCCCTGACTATCGCGATAGCTCTGATAATTCTCCTCGTATCTCATGAAATCCGGGTAATAGGGATAAACATGATAGGCCGCAAAGTATCCTGCGGTCCAAGCATCGGTGGCCTTTACATTCATGGGATCCACAGATACCATGTCTTCTTGTTCAAGCGGCTCGTTCGGATGCGGGAGCGGATCCGTGGTTAACCAATTCGTAAACGAAACGGGGTGCTGCCAGCCATACTTCATGTCCTCCTTCGCTAATACATCCAGCATGGAGGCAAGCCAGCTTTCAAACGGAGAGGCACTTTCCTTGGCAGAGATGTACTCCCCGACATACGGCGGCATGTTCGCATGCTCCGAATTGGTAACCTGTACCATATGAGGGTGCCACTCCGTCCCCAAGATCCAGCCTAATACATAGGGCGAAACATCCGTGCGGTATTCGCCGCTTGCATGACCTCTTCGTTCGGGAAGCTTCGCATCTCCATGAATGACCCTCACGGCATCTTCGATTTCACTCATAAATTCGTTAGCAATGTCAGGTGTATACGCATCTCTTCCGCGCCGATCATCCCCTATCAATTTCTCTTCGGGAGCCCATATTCCTTGCATCATATACAAGGGCTTATCGGTGCTTTGGTTGAACTTACTCAAGGTTTCGTAAAATACGGGCGGCAGGATCGTATAGATGCGGATCACCTTGATGTTCATCTCCTGCATCTGCGTGAACCAGCGTAGATAATCCGCACGGGTCGGGGAAAGCTCCCCTGGAAAGTGTCCCGGGGTGGTGGCTCCCAGATTGATGCCCGGCCAGAAGGTCGACTTCCAGTCCGTCCCGTCATAGAGGGTAAGATGTTCGCCGTTGACTTTAGCGATGCTTCGGACTCCTTGGTCTTCAAAGATAGGTCTGGCTTTGGCTGGCTGGGTAGATAACGAAGACCAAACATCATCCCGAAAAAAGGAGACAACTGCTGCAACCAGCAGTAACGCTACGATGACAACCGTGCTGCGATGGAACATTTTTCTGCGCGCCAGCGGGGTTAGCGTGTTGATAAGAGGCCCTCCAATGGATGATCCACAGCCGTATCCGACGGACGAAGATGACTTTTCCTTAACCGGGTGTAGGAGATCATCGCTTTGCTATCCGCCTGACAATCCGACAGATCAGCCATCGGTCCGATCACGCAGTCTTCACCAATGCAGGTGCTCCCCCTAAGAAACGTTCCCGGGTGAATCACGGTGTCCGCTCCAATGACAACCTCCGCATCAATGTACGTCGAATCAGGGTCAACTAGGGTAACTCCGTTTCTCATATGCTTCTCATTGATTCGAGCGCGCAGAAGCTTTTCAACTGCAGCCAGCTGCACCCGATCGTTCACTCCCATTCCGTCCTCCACAGCCGGGGTCGGAAAAGCGGAAATGGAGCGGCCTGCTTTTCTCATGATTTCGATAACATCGGGCAAATAGTACTCGCCTTGCGCATTGTCATTCTTGACTTGCCTCAGAGCTTGGAATAACGCTTGGTTATCAAAGCAAAAGATTCCGGTGCTGACCTCCGAAACGGCTCTTTCCGTCTCGGTTGCATCCTTATGCTCCACGATCCGTTCTACAAAACCGTCGGGGGTGCGGATAATTCTTCCGTATCCCGTAGGATCGTCCAGTACCGCAGTCAGCACGACGGCCGCTGCTTGGCTTTTCTCATGCTGCTCCATGAGCTGTTCGAGGGTTTCCGATCTAATTAACGGAGTATCTCCGCTGACGATGATCGTGGCTCCCGTCTGATGCTGTAAGAGATCTTGGCTCATCAACACGGCATGTGCGGTCCCCAATTGCTTCTCCTGGAGGGCATATTGGACCGAGGAGCCCAGTTGCTCCTTCACCTGCTCGGCGCCGTGGCCGACAATCACAACAATCTGACCTCCAACGATGCCCTTCAAGCTATCGAGCACATGCTGAACCATTGGTTTGCCGCAAACGGTATGTAAGACCTTGTACTGCTTGGATTTCATCCGGGTTCCTTTGCCGGCTGCCAACACAATCGCGTAACGATTCCTCATGCTTCCTCCAACTCCGGAACATAATAGGGCTTTAATCGAACCACAATATCTTGAACAATCTCTTTCGTCCCGAGCGATTGAATCGTTTGTCCCCTCTCGCAAACCTCCAGCAAAATATCCAATATGGCTTGTTGATCCAAACCTTTTCCGGCAGCTTTTATCATCGAGAACTCCCTCTCCTCCCTAAACATTCGTCAAGAATTCCATGGCAGCAACGATCTGGCTGAACGGAATTCTTGACGATGACAACGGGTTACTCTACCGTGACGCTTTTGGCCAGGTTGCGCGGTTTGTCCACATTATGCCCAAGGGCTAGAGACGCATAATAAGAAATGAGTTGTAAAGGAATGACGGATAAAATAGGCGTAAACAAAGCCAGCGTACTTGGAACTAAGCAGACATCGTCAACGTTTCGGTGCAGCTCAACATTATCTTCCAAGGTGATTCCGAGTACTTGAGCACCACGCGCCTTGACTTCTTTAATATTGCTGACCAGCTTCTCGTAAAGCTCCGTCTGAGTAGCCAGCGCAATGACAGGAGTTCCTTCTTCGACCAATGCCAGGGTTCCATGCTTTAATTCGCCCGCCGCATAGGCCTCTGAGTGAATATAAGAAATTTCCTTCAGCTTCAGAGAGCCCTCCAGCGCTACGGCATAATCGATGCCGCGACCGATAAAGAATAAGCTGGAATGGTCCTTGATCGCCTCGGCATACATCCGAATATCGTCAGCATGCTGAAGGACGGCCTCCGTTTGTTCCGGCAATTTGCACAGAGCTTCAATCATGACCTGGCGCTCTTCTTCCGGGATCGTTTCCTTGATCTGAGCCAGGTAAATGCCGAATAAATAGAAGGCAATGAGCTGCGACGTATAAGCCTTGGTCGAGGCGACGGCAATCTCCGGCCCCGCTGCGGTCGCAATGACTTCATCCGCATCGCGGGCGATGGAGCTGCCCGCCACATTGGTAATGGCTAAGACCTTGGCGCCGAGCCGTTGGCTCTCCCGGAGAGCTGCGAGCGTATCCGCCGTCTCCCCAGACTGGCTGACCACGATAACCAACGTTCGATCCGTCACAATCGGACGGCGATATCTAAACTCGGACGCAACCTCCACCTCTACCGGGATCCGGGTCAGCTCTTCGATGACGTGCTTCCCGACCAATCCGGCATGATAGGCGGTACCGCAGGCGACAATGAAGATTTTGTCCAGCTTCTGGATTTGCTCTGAGCTCCATTGCAGACCTTCAAACACAATATGTTTACCCTCGGCGTCAATACGGTTTAATATCGTTTTCCGAAAAGCATTCGGCTGCTCGTAAATTTCCTTGAGCATAAAATGATCAAAACCGTCTTTTTCCGTTTGCTCGAGATCCCAATCCACCCGGTAAATTTCGCGCTGGACCGTTTCCCGTGTTTCAATCTTCATCAGCGCCACGTCATGCTTCGTAATGACCGCCATCTCGCCATCCTCTAGGATATAAATATCGCGAGTATGCTCAAGCACAGCGGAAATGTCGGAGCCGATGAAGTTTTCTTCCTGGCCTAGTCCAATGACGAGCGGACTCGCCAAACGAACGGCAACCAGCTTGTCCGGCTCGTACGCTGTAATCACACCGAGCGCATAGGCGCCACGCAGCTTGGACGCGGCTTTTTGAATCGTAGCCACAATATCGCCCTCATATAAGTCGGAAAGCAGGTGAACGATCACTTCCGTATCCGTCTCCGAAACGAAGGTGACTCCCTTCTCCTGAAGCTCTTGCTTGAGATCGAGATAATTCTCGATAATTCCGTTATGCACGACTGAAAATTTCCCCGTTACATCCGTATGCGGATGAGAATTCACGTCGGAGGGGCGCCCATGTGTCGCCCACCGCGTATGGCCGATCCCCAAGGAGCCCGGCACCGGTAATTGCTCCAACCGATGTTCAAGAACAGCCAAGCCCCCCTTAGACTTGGACACCTGAACTTTCTCTCCGTCATAAACCGCGATTCCAGCGGAATCATATCCCCGGTATTCCAGCTTCTTCAAGCCATGAGTCAAAATCGGCTGAGCTTGACCTTTTCCAATATATCCTACAATTCCGCACATCAGACTCTCTCCCCGCTAAGTAAGTTAGAATAAGCGATCCATTCACAATTACGCCAACAGAAGCACGTCTTGTTCTTGTTCTTCCGGCAGCTTGACGGATGTCCCAAGCTGGTAGATATGAGGGGCATCGATGCCCTCGAAGGCATTTCGTGTATCCACAATGGCTACGCCCAGATCCGCGAAGGCTTGGTAATCAAAGCTTTTGTGACCCGTTACGAGGACAAAGCAGTCATAGCTCTGCATCTTCTCCAAATCATACGGGATGGACTGGATCGTATTCCCGTGTTTATCCAAGAAGCTTTGTGCATGCGGATCAAAGTAATCGACACGCGCGCCTCTTTCTTTAAACAACTCATAGATGTGCAGGCCCGGAGATTCACGCAAATCATCAATATCCGCTTTGTAGGCCATACCAAGGACGAGGATGTTTGATTTTCGGATCGATTTGGCATAGATATTAAGAACTTGAGACGTTTTGCTGATGACGTAATCCGGCATATTGTCATTGATCGATTGGGCCAGCTCGATAAATTGACTATGGAAGCGAAAGCCTTTGGCTTTCCAGGACAAATACATCGGGTCCAGCGGGATGCAATGTCCGCCAATTCCCGGACCCGGGGCGAACGGCATATACCCGAATGGCTTCGTAGCAGCCGCTTTGATAACCTCCCAGACATTAATCCCCATCCTGTCGCACATCATAGCCATCTCATTGATGAACGCAATGTTTACACTCCGGAATGTATTTTCAAGCAGCTTCGACATTTCGGCTACCTTAGGCGAAGAGACGGTAACCACCGTTTTTACCGTGTTCCCGTATAGAAGCGAGCCAAGCTCTGCGCATTTAGGCGTCGTGCCTCCGATGACTTTAGGCGTATTGTACGTATTGAAGGAACGATTGCCCGGATCGACACGCTCTGGAGAGAAGCAGAGGAAGAAGTCTTCCCCAACCTTTAAACCAGCTCTTTCAAATTCCCATTGAATCAGCTCTTCCGTTGTACCCGGATAAGTCGTGCTCTCCAGCGTGATCAGCATGCTTTTTTTCATATGCTTTTTGATCATGCTCACTACGCTGGTTATATAAGAAGTGTCCGGGTCCTGATTTTCGCTGAGTGGTGTCGGTACGCAGATACTGATGGCATGCAGCTCCTCAAGTGCCGCATAGTCGGCAGTCGGAATGAAGCGTCCCGATTCCATGCTGGATCGAATCACTTCATCCGGCACGTCCTGGATATAGGACTGGCCCTGATTTAATTTTTCGATTTTTCTGACATCCAAATCTATACCAATAACGGTAAAGCCGCTTTTGACCATCTCCATAGCAAGCGGAAGGCCCACATACCCGAGTCCGATGACCCCGACCTTAGCTGTTTTCGATACAATAAGTTGTTTCAAATTCGAATAATTAATCATGGTTAGAATTCTCCCTTATATTCATTTTTTTGAAACAATCTTTTAATGCGAGCTTCCAGCTCGACCGGAGAAAAGGGCTTGGTCATATAGTCGGAGACACCCATGTCAAACGTTCTTTTGATGTCGTCTTCCAAGCGTTTATTCGTGAGCACCATCATTTTACTGCTCTTGCCTTGTTCACTATCCTTAATTGTACGAATCAGGTGATAGCCATCTACGATCGGTAAATTGAGCTCTACAATCACCAAATCCGGCTTCAGCTCCTTGAATTTGGCGATTCCCTCTCTGCCGTTGTAAGCAAAGTGAACGATATAGCCTTTTTGGCATAAATAAATATTCAAGAACTCATTAATTGTCACGTCATCGTTGACCACCAGGATGCGAATCTTTTCCTTGGAAGCCAGCGCTTCAGCGTTAAATATACGAATTTCGCCTAGATTTCCGGCATCCTTACTCATCTCATCCTGCATCTCTTTGAATAGCTGCAAAGCCGAATTTCCATTCTCAGGGAAACTGGCGATTAAGATTTGTCCAGCCAGAAGATCACGCTGCTGCAGGTAATCCTTAACCAGAAGAGATTGGAAATGGGCAAAACTTAGATTCCGATCGGCCAATAAAATAGCCAAAATTCCACTTTCGTAATCGTAATAATATTGGGAAACTAACTGCGAGCCTCCTTTTCCAAAGTAAGCTTTCATCTCCTGCAAGCGAACGTCGCCGATCTCTTTGGCCCCAACTAGAATGATCCCGCAAGGTAATTGATTGACCTTGTAGTAGGTGAGAAACAGCTCAAGTGCATCCTGCAGCTTTTGAGACGGCATTTTTTCGATCGTATTCGTATTGATAGTAGTTCCCTCCTTAAGCAGTCGTTTTTTTATCCTGGCTAAAGCTGGTTCTGGTCATCGTTCCCCAAGAATTGTTGTTCCGTAGAAACTCAATATGTCCGAGGAATCTCCAAACCACTCCCAGTTGTTGATACCCTAAGAACATTAGGATAATAAAGAACAGCATCTTGAAAGTATCCTTCATGCTTGGATAACGCCTAAACGCAATTTCTTCGAGCAGCAACGATCCGACGCCAAGCATGATTCCATAGAGAATATTCAATAAACTATAGACGACCAGTATGGGCCAAGCCGTTAAATCCAGCGAGACGTATCCAATCAAGGCCAACAAACCGATAAATCTGAAATACGGATTCAACGTTTCAAAGATAATGTTGCAAGGAAGCG
Organism: Paenibacillus filicis; assembly: GCF_038070315.1. Classification (NCBI taxonomy): domain Bacteria; kingdom Bacillati; phylum Bacillota; class Bacilli; order Caryophanales; family Paenibacillaceae; genus Paenibacillus; species Paenibacillus filicis. The sequence goes on from NZ_JBBPCC010000017.1 coordinate 15,890, forward strand.
TTAATAGCCCTATCACTTTATACTTCGGATGGAAAGTCATCTTTACGCCATACTCCAGCATATTCTTGAGATTCCCGCGTCCCCATCGCCTTCGTTGGCTGCCAAGGATTCGCAGCGAATCGGGAGCTTGCGTCCAGCAGACAGCATCCGGACAATAGGCAACACGGTAAGGCAGCTTCTCCTCCAGCATATACTTATGAAGCTTGATAATAATGTTCATATCTTCTCCGGGATATCCCCCGCGGTACCCGCCTACCTTGATCACATAATCCTTTCGGAACACCCCGAAAGCTCCTGACACAATAAGTAATCCATTGATGGAGCTCCAGCCGATTCTCCCTCCCAGGAACGCCTTTAAATACTCGACAGTTTGAAGCATCGGAAGAAATTGATTGGGCAGATGAACTTTTTTGACGATGCCGTCTTCAATCTCGCAGCCATTGGCGATTCGGATAATCCCTCCGACTGCTACTGTTTCGTCTGGATTTTCCATGTACACTCGTGCAATGCGAATGAGTGCATCCTTCTCTAACAGAGAATCCGCATCGATGGAAGCGATGAGTGGATAATGGGAAAGATTAATGCCGGCATTCAGCGAATCAGCCTTACCCCCATTATCCTTATCGATTAAGTATAGATTTGGGTATTGCGGATTGTGATAGACCGCTCTAACGGCCGCCGTTCCCAAACCAGGGTCACTCGCTGTCCGATCTGAAAGCTCGAGTTGAAATTCACTAACCAGGATGTCCACGGTGGCATCCTTCGATCCGTCGTTGATGACGATAACCTCATACTTCGGATAGTTCAGGGCCAGTAGAGATCGAACATTCTCGATAATGGTCAGCTCTTCGTTATACGCCGGAACCAAGATGGATATAGGCGGGACATGCTCAGAACCGTATAAGGCCTTAAACTTGGAGTAAGCACTGTTCTTAATAATCGAGTAAATTTTCTTAAATGAGAACAACAGAATAGTTAGATACAGACTATTGATGAATACCACATAATAGGTAATAAATACCCCAAATCCTAATAAGATGTCTTTCATGATGTCTCCCTTCCACTAAGACTGCGCAGACTTGGTGTATGGTTCATTCCGAGATAATCGGTGACTCGCTTGCTGCTGACGCTTGTTACGGAGCAACCGACCTGTCTGAGTCCGAAGGTGATCATCCACTTGCTTCTCGTCATCCTGTACCATGGCATAGTTATCGCTGTACAGCAGCTTGCCGGCTTTCATCCGTATTTCCTGATTGCCAGATCCGAGCAAACGATAAAGTCTAGGAGCCTGGCTCGGAACGACGTGAGCAGGAAGTCCTGCGAGTGCGATATGGACGGAGTCGCTGTCTTCTTGATTCAGAAACTTCAGCATGAACGGGGTGCAATCCATCTCCGATTCCGTAATGATATCAGCAACTAACGAGTGGAAATTTTTCCCGTACCTCACGACAAGCTGCACCATTTCTCTCAGATGTTCGACCTCGCTTGCACATTGCGCAATGGAACGAGCGACGATAAAAGCATTAGGTCCATACTTATTGCTCTTCAGCGTATTCATAAGCCCCGAGACGGCTTGGTCCGATCTCATCGCGCCCAAATGATAGATGGCATCGACCTTTATCCATGGAAGCGGACTTTGCAGACGATGTAAATCACGTCGAACCAGCTGCATGTCTTCGCATAGCTTGGTTAATTTCTCACGATGCGTTCCCTTCAAGCATTCGATCAGCTCGATCAATTTTTTTTGTACAACACGCCGTTCATGTTGATTTAATTGAAAGTGCGGCAGCTGTAATGGAGCTTCACTGTCGATATATGTTTGCAGATAGGTAAAGTAATCTTGGAGCTTGACCAGGCTCTCCTTTGTTTTTTTCTCCATCCAGCTTTTTCTTAGCTTAAGTACAAAAATAGATATTAAACAAATGGTTATCGTTGCAAGAATCACATAGACCATTCCTATGGCTACTGACAAGTTGGCTATCATACTTCATCTCTCCCTCCGTATCCTCTTTATGTTTTTCAGAAAATGCTCGTTCTCCTCTCCCTTCTCCTCGAAACCTCAGGATTCATTTCCTATTCGGTGATAAAATGTTAAGATCATGAATTAGAAATGCCCTTATCTGTTCGCTATGAGAAGAAAAATATCGAGCTCATTTCGATTTTGTTCCTTTTAGGGAACGAATCTGTCTCAATTATATGGTAGTCTTCTCGATATTTGGAATAGTCTATAAAACCCAATTGCTCCCATAGGATAAAAACGTTCTATGGTCCAGAGCCACACCTGTATGCACGCACTCCAAACCATGACTTCCGGTCTATGTAACTGTGGCTGCGATCTGTCGATTATATAAGCTGCAATATTCTGGAAAACCCTCTCCATTGGAGGAGATGACCGATTTTTATTGAAATAGATAGGATGGGTCCACTTGATTCTAAAGGAGCAGGCTCCGCTTGTTTTCCGAATCGTTCAACTATATAATTTCTTTAGCATTCTCTAAAATGGACATGTTGTCCTCAGATCCTATTGGTTCAGAGGGCCCTGGAATATGCGTCTTTCGATACAGCTCCAGCTGTACATCTCCAGCGAAAATCCCCCCTAATCTTGGAATAAATAAAAAAACCGCCAGTTATGGCGGCATTTGCAAGGTATAATATGGGACTATTACAAGGATAAGTATTTGGTGAAAATACAAACATCCCTTATAATAAATCCAAAGAAAGTATTTGCTACCATACAACCACACCCAGAGTGAGTCCGCAGATGCACCCAAGTACAGGTGCGATCCTCTCCCCTATGAAATACAAGATCGGAAATTCAGTAGAAAAAAGGTGTCTGACCATGATTGGAAAACGCATACGCCAGCTTCGTATAGAAAAAGGCTTATCTCTATCCGAGTTAGCCGAAAGCGCGGGCGTCGCCAAGTCGTATTTAAGTCGTATCGAAAGAGACATTCAACACAATCCATCTATTGAATTTCTTGAGAAAATTGCCTCTGTTTTTCATATAACGGTTGATGCCTTCTTGCAGAAAAATACGCATATCGACGAAAAGACCGAAAATGACTGGCATCATCTCATCAAGAAAGCCATCGATGCCGGGATTAGCATAGAGCAGATTGAAGAGTTTCTGGATTACTCGATCAGCCGTTTGAATCGGAAAGAATAGTTCTGCCTGAAGGGACTTCTCCGGCAGTGCCGCAACGCTCCAAACTGCTTGCCGTGCCGGTCTCCCTCCGTGACTCTGTCGTGCGTGACTCGACAAGCTGCCAAGCGAACCCGGCCACAATCCCCCAGCTCCGTGGAATTAGGGGATTTTTTTTGTTGACTGCCTGGGCTTAGAGACACAAAACTGAACACTTGCACCGTAATTGTTGGAACTCCAACATATTGCTCATTCCTGTTTGTTGTAAGCGCACTCATGTCATTTTAAAATTAAGAGGTAAGTATTCATCCTTTCCGCAATCGCTTGCAGAAAGCGGTAAGGGATTTCACTGATGGTTTCTCGTCGTGAAAGAACTTTCCCATCATTTCGTACAAGGAGGATAATCTACATGAGCAGATTAGCGGGAAAAGTAGCCATTATTACAGGTGCAGCAGGTGGTCAAGGGGCAGCGGAAGCGAGGCTGTTTGTTAAGGAAGGTGCTAAAGTCATCGCGACGGACTTGCAGTTGGAGCTGCTGCAAAAAACGGTGGCTGACATTCATGAAGAGTACGGAGAGCATGCCATTGCCGTTCAGCACAATGTAACGAGCGAGGCGGACTGGAAGCTCGTTATCGAACAAGCGATCTCGCATTTTGGGAAAATCGATATACTGGTTAATAATGCCGGGATACTGGGGAAACTAAGCGGAGACGTAGAGGAATACACGCTCGATGAATGGAACAACATGATTAACGTCAATGCAACTAGCCAATTTCTAGGCATGAAAGCAGTCATCGGGGAAATGAAGAAAAATAAAAGCGGTTCGATCATTAATATCTCTTCGATCGCGGGTCTGGTTGGCCGTCAGGGCGGCGTGCATTACCAAGCATCGAAGGGTGCTATCCGGATTTTAACCAAGTCGGTAGCCGCTGATGCGGCAGCACACGGCGTTCGCGTCAATTCGGTTCACCCGGGGACGGTAGCATCGCCGATGTCCAATGCCATTCTTGCAGCCGATACGCAAAATTTGTCCGCGGCCCGTATTCCGCTCGGACGCGTTGCAGTTCCGGAAGAAATTGCTTATCCCGTTCTGTTCTTGGCGTCCGATGAGTCCAGCTACATTACCGGTGCCGAGATCGTCGTGGACGGCGGAGAAACTTCGGTATAAGGCAAGAGCGGGGCGGGCAGCGGTAACAAGCTGCTCCGTCAGCCTTCCCTTGCGTAGAGCTTACCGCTTACCAACGTCTTCAGACATGTACTCCCTATTTACGGTGGAGATCACATGTCCCGGAGGCGTTTTTTTGAATGCCTGATTGTTTCAATAGCCGATCATTTCGAGCTGCTAGGCTTCTTCCTCATATGAGTAATGGGCAAAATCGAGTTGCTATGGATCTGTTCACACAAATATGCGGCCGTGCATGTAAAATTCGTTAACAGCCAATACTTAATCAAACTAACTGTCGACGAAATATGAAAAATGACACTCATTTCATAATCCAACTTCTGATCTTGCTGATCCTTGATAAGGATGATCTCGTCTGTAAACATGGTCCAAAGCAGCTTTTCAATGCGATCGAACAGGCTCGGTTTGAATGAGACTCGGGCCAATGCCAGAAATAACTGCTGATGGCGCTCGATGTGCTGGCAAATCAAGGACGTCATCTGGATACCTTCATGGACCGAGATTTGCTGTTGATGCTTGAATGGCTCGCGCAGCGCTTGTGCAATTCCGCGCAATGCATCATGAAACATATCCTCCAGCAGCTCTTCCTTGTTTTTATAATGAAAGTAAAAGGTGCTCCGGTTATAGTCGGCGCGATCGGTTATTTCCGAAACTGAAATGTTGTCGGGCTCGTTGCTTTTCAAAATCAAGCTGATATAGGAAGTCTTTAAAGCATGATTGGTATGTAGATGCTTTCGGGATTGACGAGTGGTATCCATATTCACAACTGCCCCTTCCACTTGAAATAGCACTCGAATGGATGTTGCGGCTCGCCCGCGATTCATATCAGCTCAACTTCTTAATTACCTTCTCCACTCGCTTTCGTTTTGTATCTTTTTCAATATCGTCGAGTCGTGAGGAAAGCGTCTCTAGGAAAAGATCTTTGTTTTTATCGTTAACGATGGACATTGCCTTCTCCGCATACATGGGAAGTTGATTTGTCGGACTTCTCTTAAGCTGTTCGATGAGTAAGGTGAATGCATGATCAGTATATAGTTGGACCGAACAAAGTTTAATCAGGATACGGACTCCGTGATCTTTGGTGATTACAGATCCTATGTCAGCAATCTCGACAATCTTTGCAAGTGCTGCATAGATGACTTCCGGATCTTCAAGAGTTATCGCATCTAGAGCTGTCATAGCCCCCCATACAAGTCGATTGTTCCCATGATCCAGCAAGGTTATGAACTCTTTGCTGTATTCAGCAATTAAAGAAGGCTTGAGATCACCAATTTCATAGAGCACTTTTATGCAATCGCTTTGAATGTTCTTGTCCTTGTTATACAAGTGATCAACGAGTTCTTTCACAGCTTCTCGATCATCTCGGCCGGCAATATATGTCGCCAGCTCCTGATTAGGACCTTCGTCTTTGCGGTTGAGTGAAGTTGCTAATTTGTCGATTATGGTCATTTTTTTCTCCTTTGGCATATGAAATAATATTTGCACTTTACTTCAAAAAATCCATTACTCCATATTGAACCCTAGTCTTTTCAATATGGAATTAACAAAGTCGGTCTTTTTATCAGCGTAAGTATGCTTATCCTTGCTATGCGTCTGAGATAGTTCTTCCTTCAGATCCTGATATTCCTTTCGAGCCCATTCATGCCGAATTAAATAATCTCTAAATGCAAGTTGTCTTAATAAAAAAGGGCTTCCTTCTTGGCCCTTGAACACATATATATCCATGCTGGAAATCATCTACTTCAATTGCAATATCAATGATTGGCTTCGCACTTAAATTCCTAACAGCCGTACTACCTATATGGTGAATTGCTATAATAAGCTCGCCAAGCTCTGTTTCAATTCTGTTCTTCTCTAGTAGAAATTCGGTTTCCCATTCCTCTGTCCAAGGAAGAAGGAACACTTCACCTTTAGGCAAACCAAGCATACTGCACCTCCAATTTTAATTAGTGCGGTTATTCTATTATAGCTCATCTTCCCCCAAACCAGGCCTGATGAATTGCTTTTATCCCTCGGTATTTAGACAGAAAAACCACCACTCCACATGTAGCTCAACCTCACCTGTCTATTTGTTTTTATTTATTGAGTAAGTATAGTAGCAGTGACTTTTGAACATGCATCCTGTTTTCAGCTTGTTGATATATAACTGACCTGTCAGTTTCAATTAACTCTTCTTCAATTTCGTATCCGGGATGAATTGGCATATCATGCATGATATAAGGTGAGTACCCTCTAAGGTTTTCCCTGTTCAACTGAAAGGGTAGCATTTGTTCAATTCTTCGATTCTTTTCATCTTGGTAATGACTCTCGTGAAAAAATTCCATATCGACCCATGTATCCGTATAAACAAAATTAGACCTAGAAACAGCTTCAGACAGATTATTTAAGTTTTCCACATAACCACTTTGGTATGCAGTCTGCATCAGTTCCTCATCCCATGAAGGGGTATTAATAATAGGGGTCACTAGCAGAAGCTTGATACCTAATGAGATACAGCCTGCTACCAATGAATTTGCTACATTGTTATGTATACCGACATAAGTAATGGTTATTCCCGAAAATGTTCCTGAAATCTCATAAACGGTCATCAAGTCTGCTAATGCTTGACATGGGTGATATTTATCGCAACATCCATTGATTACTGGAACTTTGGAGTACTTAGCTAATTCAAGTAAATCGGAATGTTTCTTTAATCTCGCCATTATCACATCGCAGTTCCTTGATGCATACTGAGCCTCATATTGTATTGGAGAAATACTGAAATTACTTGTGTCCCAATCCATCGTAACAGAATATCCACCCAATTGATTAATTCCAGATTGAAAAGATAAGTTTGTTCTAGTCGATGTCTTTTGAAATAGCATTAGGAGACCTTTTCTTTCGCAAGCATGGTCATATTTTTTTGGGTTCTTTTTTATCTCAATTCCCATTTGGATTATGGACTGAAGGGTATCTTTATTCAATTCTTTTAATGATAACAAATGATTCACGGGATCACCTCTTTTGTATTTTTATACAAATTTATGAATATAAATTCAATCTTATTGTAACAGTGAATATGTGTCAACTGTCTATTTTCAACCTCAATACTAAATAGAACGATAATGTACGCACAATCAATTTTCGAAAATATTTGGTGCAAGGGAAACGGCGATAGAATCTATTCAATCAGTGCTTTTCACATTCTGGGTTTATAGAGAAGCCTTGACAAGACGTTTATGGCGTAATAAAAGAACCACCCTAGTTCAGGAAAGCCTTTTGTTCAGTGTGATAACGAAGAGACATTTTATCGGTTTCCCGGTGGGGGTGTTGAATTCGGAGAAACTGCCGTCGAAGCGATAAAGAGAGAATTAATTGAGGAGTTCGATTTACAATCAGAAATTGGCTCACTAGCATGCCTTAATGAAAATATTGTCGAAATTGATGGAAAAAAGAGACATGATTGTACTATCCTACATTGGGGTTCAATTGATGACTCTTTATTTGCGGATTCATTAAACCATAACGAGCAACCAGGAATAAAATTGGTTTGGCGTACCTTTGGGAACCCGCATGCCATTTATTCACAAAAAAATACGATGAATAATTGTCGGACGAGAATCCTATGATGAAAATTCATGTAACAGCCCTTAATCTAGACTTGTACGAAACAAGCTAAAAGAGAGACAATCCGCCTCTCTTTAATATTTCCGCCAATACATCTCAACTATTAGTCATCCCTGACCAGTTATTTATTTTCATAAAGTACTAAGCCGCAGTTCATAAAAATACTGCACAATGGGATGCTTTAACTTCATCTTCTCGGCCATGTTTAAAATTCGCTTTTTTCCGACTCGTCTGTCCACCAAAGCTAAAATATTCAATAGGATATCATGGCTCTCTATGCTTTCCTCTATTGAGGTGGATAAAAACTTATTAGCGACATCGATAAAATTTGATTTACTTAATGATGATTGTGCCGACAAAAGTACCTTTGCATATTCTGATATTTTTCTGCTTCTTGCCATTACTTGTAGACGATCCTCTGGAACTATCCCCTTAGTATCTTTTCTGACCGCTTCAATTTCTTCGTGGTTGATAGGAATTTGGATATTTGAATCATTCTTAATTTCCTGCTCTGTCTGATACCATCTGATTAAGTTAGATGTATCACTCATATTGAGTATGTTCTTTTTATCTACCGTAATATAACAAAGTCCCGCTTTATCAGATAAATAACGGTAGCTGGTGGAGCTGTATTCGACCCTTCCATGTAACGCAGGACAGAGAAAGCTCTCCAGATTTTGTTTCAATTTGCTCCAGGCCATGTGCTCCTCCTATGTTCTATATGGATGACTACCTATTGAGGCAGTCATCCTATTATCCATCATACAATAAACAATACTCAAAAAGCCTGCTTTCTAAGCAGACTTTGTTGAAACATCTACCCTTGCCACCTCCACATACATGGGAAGCTAATTTGTCGGACATCTTCTAAGCTGTTCGAACCTTGCCGTCCACCGTCGGATATACGTACTTCACCTCGTACGGATGGTGCTTGACGTATTCGGCAGCTCAATTCCGTACTAATCAAACAGCTCTCATCATATTCTAATCCAAGATATTGATAGCCAGGAGGGATATTTTCGTTGAAAAAAGTTAATGTCAGGCTACGGCCTATTGTGAGCAGGATAAATATGCCTACGGTGTTAAAGACAACGATCCTTCCTGGTGACTCCATCGAAAGCCTATTTATTGCAACCCAGGTCGGGGAGATCTTTTACGTGAGAAACGGAGGCATAGGGACGTTTTTAGATATTCGCCGGCGAATATTAAAAATAGGCAGTACAAGTGGCGGATACGATGAACGTGGGCTGATTGGCCTGGCTTTTCACCCCAAATTCCACCAAAATGGTTTGTTCTATCTCCATTACTCCGTAGCAGGGACCCAAGGTCCGGTTGCTTTTTCTGAATCGTTTAAGCCTAACGCGTGCGATACCAGCACTTTAAACCTACAGTGGACCCAGAGGGACATAAAATATGATCATATTGATACCATTGAAGAATGGATGCTACAATCGAATGGGCAACCTCAAAGGCGGCGTACACTACTCAATCTAAGAAGGCCCTTTTTAAATCATAATGGTGTCAATAGCTTAAACTTTTCACCGGAAACAGGAAAACTTGTTCTAACGACCGGAGATGGCGGATCAGCCTTTGACCCTTTTAACTTAAGCCAAAACATGATGGAAATCGCGGGTAAGATCATTGAAATTGATGTAGGCATGCATACTTCCATGGATAATCCGTCTATAGTTTCACGTTTCGATGAGCTGCCCGTACCTATTCAGGAAATGCTTACCGTCATGGCCAAAGGGGTACGCAATATAACGGGCATTTCTTTTCAAAGGTTGAATCATACGTATATCAAATACATAGGAAATGTCGGCCAGGATCTGGCTGAATCCATCTTTTCATTCGTTCAATATAAACCGATACCCGTTACTCAGCTTATACAAGCTTCTATGATGAGTTCTGAACCTGACCAACAAGGATTGATTAACTTTGGCTGGCGAGGGTGGGAAGGCGATTTACCTACTTTCGTACTAAGAGGCTGCCCTGCCAATGCGGGGTTGAATGAGAAAAGTATGGCATATTTCGATGATGCCTTGAAAACCTCCGTGCTGCGTCTTCAGCCTCTAACTAGTTATTATCATGAAGATTCCCGCCCTGACAAGTTCAGAGGGACTGCACTCACAGGCGTTCAGGCCTATAGCGGAAATGAAATCCCCGATTTAATGGGAAGCGTCGTGTTTACCGATCTTGCTCGGAAACCATTACAGCCTCCTGTCAGAGGAGTTTTAGCTTATACAAGAATAACTGCAGATTGCAAACAAAGTGATTACAATATGATTGAAACTGATTATAATTTTGGGTCCCAATCCGCTTATTATGTGAGTTTGGGATCAAATCTGAATCAAACCCGGCTATACTTAGGGGTTTATGGCTCTATGAAAGTGGCTGATCCTAACCAAGGCACTGTTTATGAGATTGTTCCATAATAGGCGCTGCTCATATCGCTATTCATGGGATGCCATTGCTTCCGCTTTCGTTGTATGAACGGTGCCGAACGGATGCTCCGGCGGTGCATAAATGACGGATACCTTTAATGGCTTATTTCCGGAATTGGTCACATTGTGCCACTTTCCGGCTGGGATCATAATGGCATCATTTTCATAGGCAGTAGCCTGGAAGTCCAGCTTATCTCGGGAGTTCCCCATCTGAACAAGGCCTTGCCCCTCTTCAATTCGAATAAATTGATCCGTATGAGGATGAATCTCCAAACCTATATCACTTCCCACAGGGATACTCATCACGGTTACTTGGAAATGCTCCCCCGTCCATAATGCGCTGCGGTACGTGTTGTTCTGTCTCGCTGCTTGTTCGATATTGACTACGTACGGTTCTTTCCCATGGTCCTTCCTTTCATTCCGATACCAGGAGCTGAACCGCTCATTGGCATAGCCGTGTGGGTATACCGGGAGATAACCCGTTACGTAATAAGGATATGTTTGCGTTCGATACGGCTGATACAGCGGCCCATGGTAGTGGGGATACGTTAGATTCCTGTATGCTTGAGGCATAGCATGCATCTTCTTGATCATTCCTTCCATAATGAATACTTCATCATATGCCTAGTGTTGGAAAATGCATCTTATCCGAGGCAGAATGACATAATATGCGTTACCGGTTAAGCTTGCATGATATAAGGGGAGTACCCTTTGAGGTATTTAGATTTGGGGATGTCACAAAATCACCCCGTAACTCGTTTAATATCCAAGGCCTATCTTGCATGAGGTTAAATATATGGGAACCGATCGGAAGTGAAGACATGAAGGAATTGTATCAGAAGTATAAAGGACCGCTCTTTAAGCTCGCCTACCAGCTAACCGGATCTGTTACTGACGCGGAAGATGTTGTACATGATGTTTACTTGAAAATAGTCGATGTACCACCGGAGAAGCTAACACAACCTAAAGCTTATCTTTGTAAGATGGTAACGAATCGCTGTCGGGATTTGCAAAAATCGGCGCGTAGGAAACGAGAGCAATATTATGGGGAATGGCTTCCAGAGCCCCTACACAGCAGGCATGACGATGCGATGGATGCGGTCGTCCGCGACGACCTGCTGTCCTATGCGATACTTGTTCTGCTGGAACGGCTATCAACAACGGAACGTATCGTATTTGTGCTTCGAGAAGCGCTTGGCTTTGATTATCATGAAATCGCCGAACTGGTGGAGAAGAGCGAAGTGAACTGTCGTAAACTGTTCAGTCGGGCCAGCGCGAAGATGGGGATTACATCTGAACAACTTGTTCGTTCGGAAGGAGCCCCACCGGAGCTCGTCCATAGCTTTCTGAATGCTCTCAAACAGGGTAACCTCAATCAAATCTTAACCATTCTGGATAAAGAAGTTGTCCTTGTCTCCGATGGAGGAGGCAAAGTCTCAGCCGTTGTCGAACCCATCTCTACAAGTGATCTTGTTGCACAATTCCTGGTTGGTCCATTGCGCCTGGCATCAATGATCGATGGAGTTCATATCGAGGTCGTTCAGATGAACGGACAGCCTGCATTTGTTCTTCGATCTAGCGAAGGGATTCATACCGTCGGGATATTCCATGTAGAGAAAAATCGAATTCGTAACATTTATATGGTCCGAAACCCGGACAAGCTGAAGCACGTTGGAGATTGAAACGAAGCACAAAGAACCTTCGCAGGGTTCTTTGTGCTTCCGTTTTGATATCGATGCTGTTAGAAATCAACCTTGCGACTGGCTGAGCCAATCATTGAAGTGCGTTGATGTGATGTAAGCGTCACTGCTTGTCGGAACGAGAGAGTGCTTGTTCAATTCCGCGCGGAAGTACAGAGCTTTGTCATCTACGACCACCTGACGATTGTCCTTTTGAGCGCTTAAGAAAGAACCGACGAATTGATCGAGTCCCATCCGGTAACCGCTCTGGAGAAGGCCCTCGGTGCCAACAACCGATAAAGCAACATGGTGTCCCACACCAGCAGCTGCTTCGGCGGCAAGAAGATTTTGAGTTGAGCTCTCGAAGAATTCCAATACGTCCTTGTCTTCAAATGAAGGCGAATTCGATACGTCGACGACAACCTGTGCGCCATTAAGCGCCTCAGCCAACCCCTCCCTTAAAAAAGCACACCTGCTCCTACAGCTCAGCTCAAGCCGGCTTTAGTCAATCCAAATGCTGCGTCAGCAGAACCCGGTACGGTCTTGAAGGCGACGTTAACGCGGTTCCAGGCATTGATCGCCATGATCGAGAAGGTGAGATCTGATATTTCTTTAATGGACAATTGTCCGTGAACGCGGTCATAGATGTCATCCGGTACACCTTGCTCCGGCAGCTTGGTCAGAATCTCGGTCCATGCCAGCGAAGCCCGTTCTCGTGGGCTAAATAACGTTGATTCGCGCCAAGTCGAGATGTGGTATAGGCGCAACTCGCTCTCGCCATGGATCTTGGCCTGTTTGACATGCATATCCAAACAAAATGCACATCCATTCATTTGCGAAGCTCTGATGTGAACGAGATCGAGGATTTTCTCTTCAATTGAACTTTCCTTCTCGGCATTGCTAAGTTCCATCATTTTTTTGAAAAATTCTGGTGATTGTTGCATGTAATTTATACGTTGTGCCATAACTACACTACCTTTCTTTTCTACAACATGATTTCTATTTCATCCGCCAAAGCTTAATTAGCCGTACCTTTCTGGCTTTTCCTCCTTTGTTAATCGCACACGTGAATATAACGATGATGAGATTCATTTTGTGACATTCTCGACATTGACACGAAGGATTTGAGTACAACACGATAATGAATCAGCAGTTTGCATACATATAACGATGCTGCTTATTCATCCGTGACAAAAGGGCAGCTAGAAACGGGAAATAAAAGAATAATGAAAGATTTTGCCGTTAATAAGCAAGAAACCGCGTGCCCATGCTGGGCGTACCCATATACGCGTCCACATAAGAATCGGTGTTGATCCGGTACACGAGCACCGGCTTATCGGAAACCTTGCCGTCCACCGTCGGATATACGTACTTCAGTTCGTACGGATGGTGCTTGATGTATTCGGCAGCAGCCGACTTGGCCGCCACAAACCCTTTCGGCTTCGTCAACGATAGCGGCGAGGCCGTATGGTTATACGCCAAGTAGCTTACGATAGCTCCGCTTTGCTTATCAATCCCTACCTGGTAATACTGGTCCAGTACGGGGATTCCATGATGCACAGGATGGAGCTGGAACGAATATTCCGTGCTGCCAAGCGGAGAAGCCTGCATGCGTAGTACCTGAACTTCCTTCACGCTTGAATCCAGATACGCTTGCACGAACTGCGCGGCTTTCTCTTGCGCTTTTTCCTCGGAATATGCGGCCTGCTTAGTTGTTGATTCGTTATAGCCCTTGAAAAGAGAATAAGAAACCAACTGGCCGTCTTTTGTTTGGACACTGGCATTGCTGTCGTCTCTTCCTACGGCCGAATAGAGCAATTCTTCGCCACTCTCCGGCCCCGCTTCGAATGTCAATTCCATCCCGAAATGCTCGGCAACGAGCTTTGACACCTCTTTCGGAGTATTCGCAGACAAGCTCTTGCCTCCAGCCTTGACCGGAATCAGCGGAGACGTATACGATTCGACCATTTCCTTGCCCGTCTTAGCGTCGATGATGCCGGAGAACATAGCCGCATAATTCAGTTTCCCGTCAGACGCAAAACCTAATTTCATAAAGCCCGTCAACGCTTCCTCCACCTGAGCCTTCGGCAGCGCGCTCGAAGGGTCTGGGAATTGCTCTTTGTCCGCATACTTTCCTTGGGAATGCCCGGCCTCCTCGATTCTTGCAATCGCTCCATCCGCCGTTACGGTCACCAAGTAACCGTCTCCCTCGACCTTCAAGCCATTAACGACACGCGAGAAATGGGCAGCCTTTTGACCGAGTACATTGGTTCCGGCCTTATCCTCCATCTTATACCCGCCGGCATAATCGCTTCCCAGCCACTTCTTCATAAACCCGTCTGCCTTCTCCTTCATCAAGGTGTCGGGCACGCTGTCGCCTATGGGCACATTATTTACAAGCGAACGAAGCCGGCCTTTTTCGTCTATGGATACGAAATCAAACATGCGTACCGATTGACGCGAGAAGTCATCGTCGAAAGTAATGACGAAGCTTGCCCCGGCCGTGTGCGGCTCGACACGCTGCTGTTTGGACGCAAGGTGCGGGAACAGCGTAAGCAGCTTGTCAAGCGACTGCTTGGCCGCATCGTTCAATTTCGCTGCTTGCCGTACATTTGCTGCCGCCTTCAGACTTGCCGCGGACGCATGCTGAAGGAACCCAACCGAGGTTACGGACAGAACGGCTGCCAGTACGGTTGCGGTAACGATCATTTTATTCACTTTTTTCATCGTAGTATCCTCATCCTCCCGAAATGTTTATAAACATGCTATTGTGTAGGGGTCTTGTCCTTCTCAGCCACAATGGACTGATCCAGGATCTGTTGCCCTTGCCGTTGAATGGTCTTAAGCGCCTTATCAATCGACTGGCGTCCGTCATAGGCGTCCTGAAGCTCCTTCTTAGCCAACGCCTCGTAAGGCATATAGAAGCTTTGCGGTATTTTCCCGCCCCCCTTCGGCGCGTCAGGATCCGGTCTCAAGGCATAAAAGGCTTGCAGGCTATGTCCTTCCATGTCTTTCAAGTAGGCGGTCCTTGACGGCATGGCTCCGTACCGCCACACTTTGGATGTCGCACTCGCATACGTATCGCCGTTGAAATAGCTTACGAATTTCCATGCGTCCTCCACGTTTGCGGCATTTGCCGCAATTGCAGTCATGCTTTTGATCCAGAGTTGGTTTCCGACATCCGGCTTTTTCGGGTCGACAGGCACCGTCACGATATCCCATACCGGCATCTGATCCTTGAGAACGTCCTGGGCTCTCTTTAATTCTCTGAGAAAATCGCTATGGCCAAGCGCCATCGCCGTTTTCCCGCCGATGAAAGGATGCTGCTTCATCTCAGCGCTAGTATCCATACCCGGTGTGTGCAAAACCTCTCCCGAAAATAACGCCCCCGATTTCATCGCGCCGAAGGAGAGTTGGTACACGTTTTTCCATTCGCTCGTATCCATGATCATTTTCATCTTATCTTGGTCGACCGAAGCCAGGCCCATATTTCTCCCTATCTCCAAACCCATGTAATACGGATGAACAGCGTATAATCCTAGCATAATTCCGGCAGTCCGATCTTTGGAATCGCCTTTACCGGAAGAAAAACGCTGCGCAAGCTGCATCACCTCCTCCCAGCTCATTCGATCTTTCGGATAAGGAATACCCGCTTTGTCGAACAACGTTTTGTTATAGTAAAGCGCCTGACTGCTGAAATGCGGCGCAAGCCCGTACAATTTCCCTCCGCCCATCGCTTTAACCGTATCCAAAACAGCCGGTACAACGCCTTCCAGATTAAACTTGTCCCTCTTGATGAGCGGGTCAAGATCGTACAGCAGCCCGTCCTGGGCATATTGTTCAAAAACATCGCTTTGATCCAAAATGAACACGTCCGGCTTCTTTTCCTGAATATATCGATTCATGTCTTTCGGGGAAACTCCCCTCGTGGGGACAACCTCCACCTCAAGGTTCGGATGCTGGGCGGCGAACAACATACCGAAATCCTCATAGTAGGCGTCTTCGCTATCATACAGTACTTTAAGAGCTGTCTTTTTTGTCGATTCCGGGCTTCCGGTTGCTTCGCATCCAACCGTGCCAAGGGCGAGCATTATCGTTAACATCAACCAGATGAAACGTCGCATGTCCAATCATTGACTCCAATCTGTCGGGGATTTTATATCATTTGGCTCTACCTCTCTAACTACAGCTTTAGCTTCTTACCGATATAAGCTTCGGCCAGCTTCACCAGTTCTTTCTTGGAGACTTTGCCGTCAAAGCTTAATCTAATCATCGTCATATCGTCCGACTTGATCTCCAGATCCAGAGTTGCCGTGTTGTTATACTCCCAAAACACACTCATGATCTGCTCGTCCACTTTGACGACCTCCCATTGTTCGGGATAATTATGCTCGATTCTTCCTTCTTGCGGCTCCTGTTTGAAGGACGTTTGTCTGACGACAATTTGCTCTTTTCCTTGCCCGAATACATCATAAAAACCGTCGACATGAACGTCATCCTTCTCCCAATGCTTGCCAGGGATTATAACCACTCCAAAAGTCCGGACAGGCTTCTTATCCGTATGAACCGGTCGCAAAAGAGGTGCGGGTAATTCCTTTTGCGCTTCTTCCAGCGTGACCTCCTTCCATTCCGCAGGACTTTTTTGCAGCTCATGATCTATAAGTTGTAGAAAGGTCATATGATCATGCCACGTTTTGACCGGCTCAGGCTCATATTTAAATTTTTTGATAACATTGCCGTTCCATTCAAACAAAATCGCTGTCGAACCGCTTGCCGTAACGGCGGTGAGGAAGAACAGCGCCAAGACAACAACCGACGCCCGAAGGCGAAACGAGGAGCGAATCGGCTTCTTCCCGGCTTGCTCGTATCCGCGAATCCTTTGCATCACTTTGGGGGCAACGTCGATCTCCTCCACTTGAGCTTGCTTGATGGCGCTAACGAGCTTATCGTAATTCGAGTCGTTGTTCATGACCTGTAACCTCCTCCCTTTGCGGCTTTTTTCCTCTTAGCTTCACCCTCAGCCGTTCGAACCGCTTGCGAACCGTCGATGCGCTTTCCTCCATCATTTGCGCGATCTCTTCGAATGAATAATCCTCAACCACTCTTAGAAAAAGCAGCTTTTTTTCCGGAACGGACAAGCCATGAAACCAATAGCCCAGCTCCGTCCCCATGTTCTCCGCATATACCTGCTCCGCACTTCTAGCTTGTCCGGTCGGGCGAAATAACGGAAGCAGATGATACCATCTCCTTCTTCGCTTCAGCAGATTGCGGCAATGATTTTCCGCGATCTTGTGCAGCCAGGCCGAAAACGACTGGGCCGGATCGAACCTGTGCAAATACTGGTATGATTTGAAAAATATATCCTGCGCTGCATCCTCCGCCTCCTGCCGGTCTCCCAGTAAAAACAGACAAAATCGGTATATTTGCTGCTCATACTTCCGGATGATCGGTTCGAAGCAATCGACGTCTCCTTGCCGAACCTGTTGAATAAGGGCGTTGATCTCCACAATGACCTCCCTCTTCTTGCAATCCTATTACGTATACAATCGGTGGCTCCGTTATGTGACATCTGTTTAAAAATAATTTGCGGTTTTCAGAATAATCTAAGGAGATGGGCTCTCGCTGGATGCAAGAGGCAGCGGAAGTGTGGAAGCAGGTGCGGGATCAGCCAGGATAAAAAGCTGCATTAGCCAAAGCTGGTATCCGATTATCAGCATCGAACCCGGCCCGAGTCGGAAGACGGCGGAAAAACTTGAAGCAGCTAAGCGTTGAGAGGGGATTGGGGGATATATACGGGTGAAGAAGCGACTTCACGACGTCGCCGGGGAGCAAAGCTTCGTCCCCGCCGCCCACCGAAGACTAGGGGCTCCTCTTCTGCGGTGAGGTCCTGGCGGGATGCTTTGCGGCTTAGTGCCAACTGAGCGTTCAAATAAGCCGAATCTTAGAACCAAAGCTAATGGCAGCCATACCCGCTTTCGGCGCAAAGGACACCGTGTTGCCGATCAGATATGGAGAGTAAGCCCATTGATACGGATCATACGTTTGGATCAGCTCTCCGCTGCCATATTTCCGGACTTGCAGGACAGGAGAAGCATAGACCCACATTTCATCCCGTTCTTCATCCATCCAGATATGCTCCACGTCCACCGCCACGCGTTCAATCGACATCTCCTCCTCATCATAGCCGGTACCATATCTGACGATGCTGGACGGAGTATTGTGCCTATAGCGAGCCACCACCACGCGGTCCCGTGTATCTAATCCTAGCGCGCAGCATACTCGGCCTCCAGGCAGCGGGATGTCCCCGGTGCGGCTGCCGTCTGCCAAACAAATAATCCGAACAGAGTCACGGGCGGCGTAGAACAGCTTTTGGCTATCCCCGCTGAAAGCAATCGTCTGCGTCATCCCGACGCGCGAAGGCAGACCGAGCCAGACGAAGCCCTCTTCCTCGTATACGCATTGTCCGGTCTGCACATCCCATACCGTCATCCGCTTCCCGAATAAGCCGACCGCGAGCCGCTTTTCGTCAGGGCTCATAGCAATCGCTGCAATCTTGCTCTCATCGTCGAACGTGTGCTGAAGAACGATCTGCCCGCTGACACTATCGATGCAAGTGAACGTGCGATAAGGCTCCGGAATAGGATACCCGTCGTCGCCTTGTGGATCATAGCTGCTGGCAGTCGGTACGATGACCAGATACCTGCCAGTAGCGCTGAACCTTACATGGGTATATTCCTCATAGTAAGCATTCTTATCCAACTGCTCCCAATCCAGCCCGGGACATGCATACTCAGCAAGAAGCCTCCGTTCCTGCAGATCATATACCTTGACCAGGCCGACTGCTAAGCCGACGGCGAGATAACGGGAGTCCGGGCTAAAAGCAAGCCCAGCTTCTCCCGCTTTCTCTTGTTCATACAGCGCCTTATTGTCCGAAAAAGAGGCTGCTTCGCTACCGTTTTCTGTATGCAGCAGCTTTAATACTCCATCCTGATACATCACAGCCACCCATGTGCCTTCAGCGTTCAGCTCCAACTGCCTGATCGAGTCGTTATATTCGCCGATCTCGACAAAGGCCCGCCGCTCGCTGCGCAGCGCCTGGAAATCGAGCAAGCTTCTTGCCTCTAGTTGGAGGCTGAGCTCGCTAATCGGTCCGGGGAACAACGCTTCCTCCTCCGGTGATAGGTCGGACAACTTGCGCCGGGCGTCTATGACGTTGTAATCCAGGTAATCGGCCAGTGCCAGAATATATTTGACCCGCACCTTCCATAAGGGCTTGAGGCCACCATACGCCAATGAGCTGCCCAGGCTATGAAGCCCTTGCTTCCGGCCTTCCCATGGACCGAAAAGTGAAACGGCCCCTTGCAGCACAGTTCTCATGAATCGGAGATCTTGATCGAGGACCTCATGTTCTGCCGTGCCTGCAAGCATCGTCTCGAATCGTTCCGCAGCTTTTACAGCAATTTCGAACCGCTCGCCGAGAATAGCCGCTTCCGCATAGTAATAGAGGCAGCCGAGAGCTATTTGCCGCAAAGCAGGAGCTTCCAGGCTCCTAACATCCTCATGCCATACCGGGCCGAGCAAGTCCATGGCTTCCCTATGCCTCCCGGCCATGTTGTACTTCTTGGCAGTAACCATCCGTTGTTCCATTTCCATGCTTAGTCTACCTCGATCCTCGATTGCTTCAAATAGCTGTAAGCCTGCTTCAAAGGAATTTGAAGGTCATCTGCTATTTCCTTTACCTTCATGCCTTGCCCGCTCATCGACTTGATGGTCCGGATCACTGCCTCTTCCTGTTGCCGCACCACCCGGTAACTGGGAGCAAGCAGGCCTTTCCAGACATCCTCCTGGGCATATTCGTCCGCCGCCGTAATGTCTGCGACAACAGCATCCAGATCGGCGCTGGCCACGGGCACGTTCATCCGATCAGGTTCTTGGCTTGTCATCCTTAGCCTGACTTTGGCGATCGCCTCGATGCATTGTCCGATCGAACCTGCGATATAGCTGCCTGCCTCCCACTCCCCCATGCCGTGCATCAGATAGCTGACAGGCTGTCCGGCTTCCCCCGTGTCCACGATGATCGGGTCACCAGTAAGCTGGACAGAACCGATGACAATCCATCCCTGCTGCCAGGCTCCTTCTTCATCGGAGACCAAGGGAACCCCCTCCGTATCCACACGATAG
The DNA here is from genome assembly GCF_038070315.1 of Paenibacillus filicis. Classification (NCBI taxonomy): domain Bacteria; kingdom Bacillati; phylum Bacillota; class Bacilli; order Caryophanales; family Paenibacillaceae; genus Paenibacillus; species Paenibacillus filicis. The sequence goes on from NZ_JBBPCC010000017.1 coordinate 36,125, forward strand.
CCGATTTGTTCGCGTTCCAGCTCTTCCGGAGCATATATTGAAATCCCGATGAATGCCGAAGCTCGGTCACATTCCGACTTCAGCTGCCTTAACTGTTGTTCCATGACAGCGTCGATGAGCATGTCCTTATGGCTCCTTCCGGTATCGATTCAATTTTTGCTGCAGCCCCTCGGCAAGCTCTCTCCAGAGTGCGTACTGCTCGGACTCTGCGAAGTCCCTCTCGTCTGCTTCCATCCAGTAATCCCCATCGAGCAGGTCGTACATATCCAGCAGCGAAATTTCAGGGCTGACTGGATTCCGGAATACGGCAATCATCGGCTCCGGTCCGTCGTCCCAATTGTAGTTATTCACAACTGCATGCAGCAGGACAGCAGAATCCAGCCTACGAATTTTGTCACACATCGCTTGCAGCGATGGTTCATATAAGAGATCATCCAGCGTCTCCCGCTCTTCCGTAGTCAATATCAGCCGTACCGCCCCGGTCGTCCCCAGCAGGAGATCGGCGATTTCTTTACTTCTGCCGCGCGCCGAATTCCAAGCCGTTGCCAAGATACCATCTGGAGAATCGAGCATGGCACCGGCTGCGAGGAGCCTTACGATTGCTTCTTTTTGATTGAATTTGACCGCCTTCTTCAGCGCCGTATCCCCAAGCCTATCCTTTGCTTCAAGATCGGCTCCCTGCTCGATCAGCAGATCGATGGCTTGAGCCGACATGCGATTGGTCACCAGCAGCATAAGCGGCGTTCTGCCACGCTCGTCCCGTTCATTCACATTGAGCTCTACGACCGCTTTGCGAACCGCCTCCAGATCTTTCGTCTTGCTGATGTCCGTCCAATTCATGACTTCAGGCCATTCCTTTCCTCATCTCTTCCAGCGAGCGGTCAAGCCAAGCTTCGTACCAAGTCAGGAACGTAAAGCGCTCTGTATTCCCCAAATCATGATCCGGATAAATCCCGCCATCACTCGCCCTGTCATCGACCCAAATTTCACCGTATGACAGGCCCTTTACCACCAGATTGATGGAAACGCCGCAGCCAAAATTACTGATGCGCAGCAGTCCGGCCGACTTGTCTGCACTGAAATAATCCTGTTCCAGCTCCTCCCGCTCGGCCTCGCTCATGCGCTCGCCGTCCCAATGAGCCATTGCATTCCATGCTTCTGTATACGGGAAATATCCCGAAACATCGGGTCCGCCTGTTTGAGCAATTCCAGCTTTGCCAGCATGCGTTCGATATGCCCCTGGTACACGAATGAATCTCCTCCAGCGTCAGTTTACCGTTAGTCTCGTTCCCCATCAATCCCAGTCCATATAAAACGTCGCCTTCAGCTTGCCTTCGCTGCAATCCGGGCAACTTAAATCGATAGGGGTGTTGTGCTCGATCGTTGTCTGTTCCATAATGGCTTCGCACCTTTTGCAATGGCAAACGTGCTGATACTGCAAGGTATCCGACTGCATCTCGATGTACAGTTCATTTTGGATGCCTTTACACAGCGGACACACATACATGGCCTCATAGGCGTCGAACGTCGTCGAGCCATCCTTCATGAATGCTCGGATCTGCCGTTGGAGTGCAGAGTCTTTGACAAACGAAGCGATCGACTCCAGGTATACGTAAGCAAAACCGATTCCTACAAATATGTTCCTTTGATAACGACAAGTATTGCATTCCAATTTGCATGCTTCTCCCATGTTCGTCCCCCCGTCCGATGTACATGTTATGTGCCCATCTGTGTACCTCCACACTGTTCTTTATTTGCTACAAGCATGCCCGATCCTTGCAGCGGGCTATCTTTCGAACAGCCGAAACGCTGGAAGAACCGGGCATGCTCCTTCTCCGGTGAATGTTACGACACAACGCTATCCTCTAGCCAATCGTAGATACCACATGGCCGTCCTGGTCTTTAATGTAGGTTTTGACGATTTGCACGTTCAGACCTTTGAAGGAGGACAGTGACAGCACGCCTTCCTTGGGCTGAAGCTTACGGGACAACTCGGTGGCGCTCGCCTCGTCGAGGCGGATGCAGACCTCGTCCTCGCCTTCTTCCAAGCCTGCGGCCTTTCCCGGTTCTAGGACGACAAGAATATCCGGCCCTGATAAGTTGAGCGACTTTCCTTTCAGAATGCGGCCTGCAAGCATCTTGCCTACAATCCCAGCCTGCTTGGCCCCTAGAGTAAGCACGGCCGGCGTTTTGCCAAATAGACGCTTCTTAGCCGGTTCCCAATCCAATTGATCCACATAGAGAAAGCCGGTGTTGGACCCGTCCTGTTCGATCCCTCTTTGCACCGCTTCCGCTACCGCAGGCGTCTGCAAGAAGGAATCACGCTCCAGATCCGTAATATAACGCGGCATAAGCTGCTCACAAGCTCTCAGCAGGCCCAGTGTATTCCAAGTCTGCATCGCTTCAAGCTCGCTGCCCGTGATGCCCACCATCTGCAGAAACTTTACCCTTCCATTGGGCGTGTCCGCTTCAGGAAGCTCAGGGTCCTCGATAAAAGCCAGCGCCGTCAGCTGCGTATCTGCCCCCTCACAGATCGGACCGTTGGCATCCAAGTAATCGCCCGACCGGAAGATATTCCCGCTCTTGAACACGTATCTCGCCATATTCTGCAGCAGGTTGAGCGCCCAGGCCGGAGGCTCCTCCTCTGTGTCCTCCCGTGCCAGCCGGAAGGTCAGCTCAAATCCGTAGCCGCTATGCTCGGCATCGTCTGTTTCCTTATCATACAACTCCGAAAACCCGTACGTCACAATATGCCAATGCGGCAAGGGCTGCTCCGCCTTGTATGCACTGAGACCGTCAAGCGGGTCCGGGCCTCCCAGCATGTAGGAAATCAGCGTGCCGTAATGCTTCGGCTCCTGATCTCCGTAGAGCTTGGACATAGCTTGATCAATGGCATCCCATCCGCTTGCTGTTGCTTCTTCGTTCATCGTGATTCCTCCATCCCTGTATATCGCTACTCTAGATAGCAGAATTTGAGTCCTTTTTTCTTGTATAGAACCTTTGTTTCCAGAAAAAAGGATGTAGTATATATCGTCCGTCATCATCTAATTTTGAAGAGGACAGGATGGGGAGTACGTTTTGTATGAACGAGGAAGCAAGCTCTAATTAGCCTGAACATCCAATATCGATTTATAAAAATGCTCCGGGTCCGCATGACTCGGAAGCCCAGAGACTTGCCCATCCCCAATCTCAATAACGGTCCATTCCCCGTTTATGGTTTTTGCAATGTCTATCGTAAAAAATTGGCTCTCTACACCCATTGCTAACTCAATAAACGATTCAAGCCCTGGAATACTCTGCCCGTAGACCGCCTCATCCCAATACTCCGCACACTGAATCAGCTTGTGATGAAGAAAAAACAACCGATACTCGTTTGCCAAAGGCATTCCGCTTTTCGGATGCTTGGCGAGCTGCTCCAGTTTGATAAACTCACGAACCACGATACCGCCGTTTAGCTCCGAGCCTTGACGATCCACGAAGTTTTGGATAACCGTTTGGACCTTCTGTTTATCGGAAGCATCAGGAATATAGCAGGCGTCCTCCCACTCATGTTTTCGGGACTTTACGTAATCCTTGATCATGACCGGTTTATTTTCAAAAATACGCATCTTTTCAAAAAGAGTGTCAAACCCATTTGAAAGTTCTTCAATTTCGATCCAAATGCTATGCGGAGTGTTCTGTTTAATCGCCTCATAAGAATAAGGAAAATAGTGACCATTTGTATATTCAGATGGGGAGTTTATCAGGAGAGCGTTTTTCTGTCTTAGCGCATCATATAGCTGCTCGTAATCACGAGGCTTCATCATCCATCCTCTGTAAATGAAGCTTTGCGGTGTTTCGAAGGTTGGAATCCGCTTAACGGCCTGCGATAGGCTTCCGTCCAAAACCGATTCCAGAGAAATCAAATAAACATCCAGCCCCAACTTGCGGGCACTTCTATATTCGTGCTCATACTCCATATCTACAACCTTGCTATTTAACGGATCGGAGCAAAATAAAATCTTCATCCGGTATCCCCCATAACATAAAATGATTTTAACCAAATCGTACCATATCTTGCTGTTCTTAAGGAGAAGAAATTGAAGAAACATATTACTATGTACAGCGTTTATATATGTTGTAAAACCAAACTTCAAATGAGGTGAAATATGAAAACATTAGACGGCCTCTAGCTTCCCTTAAGGAGGTTAGAGAGCCCCATGAGCAGAAGTGTAAAAAAATCGTCCGTATGGACAGACCACCGAACACCCGGAACCGTCTGGAGTAAACGGCAAGCCAGTAAAGCGGTTCGCCGCTTCACAGATGACGTTCAAAATGGCAAGTGGTATCGAAAGTTGTTTTGTTCCTGGTTTATTTGTGATTTGCGCTTTTTCAAAACTAGACAGCAAGCCCTTCACGAATGGGAAACATCCCGATGGCTGCGAAATAGGTTCCTAACTAAGTCGGAAGTCATGAAAGACTGGGAAAAGTCTTACCTAAGAAAATAAGTCCAAGCGCCGGTCAGGGAAGCCCGGCGCTTGGACTTTTTCATCTAGGCTTGCAAGGATAATGAAACAACGTAGCAATGCCAGGAATCGCATCCTCAAGTCCCTGCCGGTACAGCTGCACAAGCTCCATACGATGTAACTCCCAATACGCTTCTCCCCATGCTATAAAAAGGTCCCTCTCGTCTCCGCTCATGCTGAGTTTCACGACTTCATAGGCCGCCCGCTCTCGCTCTCGAAGCCTTACTAGCTCCTCTTCCTTTCCTTATATTGACTGAGGTGCTGAAGCATGCGCGCCATTAAGCCATGCCCGTTTAATACGGCATGGCTTCATTGTTTGAGCATATTACTTTAAGGCTCGCAATTTAATAACGTGAAAACAACTTCTTAGCGAATACTATAACGAACATTTAGATCAACGTATACGTATTAAATTTCTTCCTTGTATCCTTATTCGAAGAAAAACTAGACATTCCTGGGGTCCCGCCAACATTTTAACGGCGAGCAGGCTGAGTTTCCGTAACAAATAGCGCTTTACAGGAATCATCCCGGCTCTCCAAATATCTTTTTATCCAGATTTTGCATTCGGTCGTAAAATAAATCTCCCTTTGCTTTGCCCCTTGCCATTCAAAATGGCTGAACAGTTTTCCAAGTTGATGTCTTCAATATCTAGTTTCTACACTTCGCCAACACGGCAACCCGTACTATAAAGAAATTCAAGCATTGCATACTCCCGTGGTGATTCACAAGAAATACTTCGATGAATGACATCTTCTTCAATCAAAAATTTGGGAATGCGCTTATCTGTTTTTGGCTCTCTCAGTTTTAGAGCCGGATTCTGTGAAATATGGCCTTCTTCAAATGCAAACCGAAAAAGGGATCTCACGAAACGAACCCATTGCCCTAAGCTGCTTTAGTCTTTAATGCGGGGTCTCCCCTTACTGAAGACTGTCTAATTACATGCCAAAAGAGCACCGCTTGGCGCCCCTTTCAATAAACTAATTGTTTAATCGTCTCTTAACCGCTTGTGTATCATCTGACACGATTACCTACCGCGACCTTACTGCGTGAGCTATGCGGAGCTAACTTATTATTCAAATTACTTAATAATTATTCTAAGGAGCTTTTACTTGAACGCTTTGTTATCTTCTTTCCATGAAATATTTATAGTTGCTTGCTTATCGTCTACATGAAATGAAGAGCCAACATTTACGCTTCGTCCTTTTTCGAGAACTGGAAAATTGACAGTCGTTTTATCTCGTATCAGGAATTCTTTAATATCGTTGAACCATATTGATATTCCTTGTATTCCTCCCCCCAAACCATAACTGAATCTAGTATCGGCTTTAGTTTTTTTCCGATATCGCTCAACGAATATTCGACTTTAGGTGGTATTTGAGAATATACGTTACGAACAACAATGCCATACTCCTCCAAAATGCGAAGCTGCTTGGTTAAGGTTGCATGAGTAATGTCTGGAAACAACCGTTGAATTTCATTAAATCGCATCGTTTTTTCACTTAAAAACAGAATGATCAGCATGGACCATTTTCCCGACAATATCTTTTGAGCGCTTGTGAATCCACATTCTTCCAACATCTCATTTGTGTAGTTCATAATGGCTATCCTTTCCAGTATCCAATTGCATACTAACGCTGCTCCAAGAGCGTAGAAACCCCCTGAAGATACTTCTATAATACTAATTGCGCGATATAATTTTATCATATGATAAATTTTCAAACAATAAAATGAAAAACAGAGGAGAGTACTCGGATGAATACAATCATACCCGTTTGCAAAGAACACGTTATTTCAGCTTTTCAATATAGACACGCTACCAAAACTTTTAATACGACCAAAAAAATATCCGAAGAGGATTTTAACTATATTCTAGAAACGGGAAGGTTATCTCCCAGCTCGATTGGTTTAGAGCCATGGAGGTTTATCGTTGTGCAAAATCCGGAGTTAAGGAATAAGCTAAAAGCAGTTTCACCTGGAGCCCAAGGCCAACTGGACACTGCGAGTCATTTTCTGATCATTCTTGCCCGGACAAATGTAAGGTATGATTCCGAATATGTGATTGATCAAATGAAAAATGTGCAAAAAATGCCCCAAGAGGTTGTTACTTATATCTCTGGTGCATTAAAAGAGGTTCAGGAAGTGCGTGGTTTGTTGAAAGATGAACGTTTAATGTATGAATGGTCTGCCAAGCAAACCTATATTGCTATGGGGAATATGATGACCGCCGCTGCTTTAGCTGGAATCGATTCTTGTCCGATTGAAGGATTTGACTATGCAGCAGTAGACCATATCTTAAAAGAAGAAGGTTTGTTAGAGGAAGGAAATTTGAAGGCATCCGTGATGGTCGCTTTTGGATATCGGAATGAAGAGCCCAAACGAGCCAAAACAAGAAGCAATATGGATCAAATTGTGAGTTGGACATAAAGGATCGAAGATCGCCAATAACAATCAATTAGAACGGCCTTAGTCCTGAAACCCATTGGACTGAGGCCTTTTAACTATCGTTCTCTAGCTTAATATCATCCCTTAAATCTGAAATTTTGTCATTTTATGCTAACGCATCACAATGGTGGGTAGTTCGCCATGATATGATTATTAATCAATAAGGCAAAAAAAGACCAGCCCTCTAGATGACTGGTCATGCTTTCATTCCTAAATCACTCTCTTTTTATTTCTCCGTCCGAGCAGCACTAAAGTGTAAAGGCTTCCTCCCACTGAAATCCCCGCCAACAAACCATTTACGAAATCACTCATCGGGACATAGCGAGAGACGAGCAAGTACGTGACGAGAAGTAATGGACTAACTAGAATCGCAGCTCGAAAATACTCTGTTCCTACCTTGACTTATAATTTCGCCGTTCGAATCGACAATAACCGCTCCGATAGGAAAACTACCTTCATCTCTTGCCTTTTCTGCTTCTTCGAAAGCTAACAGGAGGTATTCGTAGCCAACGTAACCCTTCATAAGTTTGATGTAGCCAGCAGGTGGGATGTTGAGCAAACCTTTCAGGCCCTGCACGATTCGCTCTTGTATGGCTTTCTCTTGCTTTGCGATAAATTTTACCGCTTCTTTATGGTAAGTCAACTTGTAACCCGAACTCACGCTTAGCCTCCTCACCCGACACATATCCAGCATCGCTTTTCAACTGGCTAAGCTCTTCTTCACTCAACGGTTCGTCATCGGGTTTCTGCTGATCAATTTCTTCCCAGCTAAGCGGTTTTCTTTCCGAACGCTCGATTAAATATTGAAGAAAGTCAAAAGCTGTTTTCTGATCCGGTTCTTGCAATCGTTCAATCAAGTTGTGCAGATCATCTTTACGAACTACCATGAAAGAAACGAACCTCCTTTATTTCTAATGACCGCTAATGTAAGTCAAGATTTGGAGGCTTTGCTAATGAGAGAGACAACCGGGATTTCGGAACAGGGAGAGCAGACGATTCAGGACTTCATTCACGCTCTCACCACCCACGAAGATTTGAATCCCAAAACGCTAAAGGAGTACGCAAGCGACCTGGCTCCCGGCGACATTCAAATCGGAAAACGCAGCGGTCAGCTTACGGTGCGGTCCGGGAAACGAAATAAACAGCGAGAGGTGCCTTTGAACGCTACGTGCAGAGTTGCTTTGGAAAGATATCTGGCAGTCCTCCCTCCGGACAGTTCTTTCTGTTTACTTCGGAGAAAGATTGAGCGCCCACGATTTACGGCACCGGTTCGGGTACGTGATGGCAGAGAACACGCCGTTGCACCGCTTGGCACAAATTATGGGACACGATAGTCTGGATACAACGATGATTTACGTCAAAGCGACTCTAGCGGATCTGCAATCTGAAGTCGAAAAAATAGCATGGCAATGAGGGGATGAGAACGATGTACGCGAGAAAAAAAACGATCTTCATCATGGATTATCTTTCAAGCGAAGCGATGCGGCGAAGAATCCACCGGGGGTTAAACAAAGGGGAAGCCATGAACGCATTGGCTAGAGCGATCTTTTTCGGCAAACATGGAGAACTGCGGGAACGTGTGCTACAGGATCAGCTCCAACGAGCCAGCGCATTGAATATCATCATTAATGCGATTAGCGTTTGGAATACCGTCTATCTCCAACAAGCAACAGAACATCGAAAAAAGCAAGGTAAGCTTCAGGAAGAAAGAACAGGAGGTTGAATGACCGGTTGGTCTAGGTGACACGTCCCGGACCAGCTTAGAGTATGAAAAAACGCCAAGCCAGACGCGAATCAGGGCTTAGCGTATATTTTCGTTAAAATGTTGGCGGGACCCCTTCCTTGCGTCATCATAACGGCATTGATCGCCAAATAATACACCCGTTGTAAACGACTAATTTGCATGACAAATTATCGAATCTTTGATTTTAATCAAGTCGTCTTAAAAGTATATCGGTCGCTAAACGTTTTTTTCTCTAAAATACCACTTAAGCCCTTTGTGCTCTTAATCGAATATTTCTCTCCTTTTGAAAATACCCCAGAAATTTGTTCAAGTTCAAAATTCTCTCCAAATAATTTTTTGGTTTTTAATTTTCCAGTAATAGTTTCATGTAGTTCACCTAAATCATCATCGAAAAAGCCGGCTTCGCGATAAAGATGCACTTTTGCTCCGATCGTTTTAAAATAAAATTCCATCATAACACCACTCATTAAATCTTCTCCAGAATTTAATAGCTTTATTATACATATTATAAACTTGGTTATTCAATATTTGGATATTCTCTACTACAGCATCATGACGGTCCGGCCTTGGAACATATATCTCACTAACACATGACATAACTCCCAAACAAAATTAACAATCCAATAACAATTCGTATGTATGCTTATATATAACAACATGCCATTCATTACTGGAGGAAACTATAGATGGGGATTCATACGTACTTCCAATCGCTAACCGATTTAGAGAGAATTATCCGCTGCCCGGGTAGATTCAAATTTCAAGAGCATAGCGTATCCGCTCATTCTTGGAAGGTCGTACAATATGCCAAAACCTTGGCTGATATTGAGGAAAGTAATGGAGTCGTCGTGGATTGGAAAAAGCTATACGAAATCACCAGCAGTCATGATTACGGGGAGATTTTTATTGGGGATATTAAAACACCTGTGAAGCACTATTCATTGGAGCTTCGAGCCATGCTGCAACAAGTCGAAGAAGGCATGGTCGCTCATTTCATTGATGAGCATATTCCGCATCAATTCCAGGACATATTTCGTAGACAGCTTCGGGAAGGCAAAGACGATTCTGTAGAAGGAAAGATATTGGAAGTCGCGGATAAGCTCGATCAGATCTATGAGGCCTTTACCGAGCTGCAGCTAGGAAATACAGAAAAAGAGTTCATCACGATGTATCGAAATGCCCTTATCAAAATCAAAGGGATCAAGCTCCATTGTGTGAACTATTTTCTTGAGCATATTTTGCCCGATATTGTTCGTGCAGGCTCAATATCTCCTATCAATATTGAGCAGATTACAAATGAAGCCTTAGCATCCTAAATGCCGAATGACACCACGTCTTCCATTCATACCTCCTCAAGCCCTCTCCCCTAAACTTAACGGCTGCACATACTGACGGCTGTCATAAAGCGGAATTCTGACCTCAAAGGCGCTTCCGATCCCCAGCTCGCTTCGCACGCGAATGCTTCCATTGTGAAGCTCGACAAGCTCTCGCACAATGGCAAGACCCAGACCGGATGAGCCTTTATGCTTCACGGGTCTGCCTCTCTCCACCTTGAAGAAGCGCTCCCAGATGAGCCCTTGATCCTCCGGCGATATACCGATTCCCGTATCGGTTACCGTGATGAGGACACACCCTTCGGATGGAATCGCCATCGCCTTCAATTCTATCGTCCCGTTCTCGGTGAACTTAATTGCATTTTTGATCAAATTGTTTAAAATTTGCTCCAGTCGATCCGGATCGGCGTGAGCCTGTGGCGAATTTTCATCCACAAGGCAGTGAATGACCGTCCCGCGGAGTTCTGCTTCCGGTTGGAATTTGAAGGACAGCTTGGACAGCATCGCCTGAACATCGACCGCCAACCACACAAGATCGATTTCCTTATTTTCCAGCTTCATCAAATCGGTAATATCATCGACCAGCCGGTTCATATGAAGGGTTTCGTTATACAGGATCTCGTAATATTTTTCCCGCGCTCCTTCTTCGATCAAACCATCCTGAAGCGCCTCTAAAAAACCCTGCATCGCCGTAAGTGGCGTTCGCAGCTCATGGGAAACATTAGCCAAAAAGTCATGCCGCAGCTGATTCAGCTGTCTCTTTTCCAGATCAACGCGCGCAAGCTGCTCCACCATGTGATTAATGGTCGTCGCCAGCTCACCAATCTCGTCTTTGGAATCGATTTGAATTCTCTCACTGTAATTACCGACGGCAATCTTGGCTGCCGCCTTGTCGATCTGTTGGATGGGCCTAGTAATGGACCAGGATAAATAGGAGGATACACCGAATGAAAAGAATATACCGAGCAGGGTCACCCAAAGGATGGTTTCTCTAAGTTGAGCAATGGTCTCATTCATCCCTTTAAGAGGCGCATGCAGGACAATACCACCGTATACGTCGTTGTCTTTTCCCCATGGGACGGCAATCGAAAGCATGCCTTCCTTAAAACCTTCGGATTGATTCCATATGGCGGGTTCACCATGCAGGACTTGGTTGACCACTTCAGTGCTGACGACCTTGCCTACGTTCACCTCATCCTTGGAAGAGGTAGTCACGATGTTTCCATTCAAATCAAATATCCAAATACGCGAATCAAAGGCTTGATCGAAAAAGCGCAGCTGCTCCTTAAATCCATCACTCGGTTCCGTCTGATTTTGAATGGCGAGATTAACCTGCTTGGCTTGCCGGATCATCTCATCATTTTTGGAGTCCACGATATAAGCCTTGGCAAACAACGAAATAACGAGTCCCACCGCACATAGCCCAAGAAGCACCGTAACGATGGAGCTGGTCAACATTTTGAGGAATATGCTTTTATTGGGATTTAAGTACATGCTTCTACCTCAAATTTATAACCCACTCCCCAGACCGTATGAATGCAAACCTGATGACAAGGGCTTAACTTTTCACGAAGCTTTTTAATATGAACGTCCACCGTTCTCATATCGCCTAAAAAATCATATCCCCACACCTGCTCCAGCAGCTGTTCTCTCGTAAACACGCTGCCCGGAGATTTTGCAAAAAAGGCGAGCAGTTCAAACTCCTTGGGGCGCATGTCAATTTTCATACTCCCCGCGAGCACCTCTCGGCGGGTCACATGAATGACCAAATCATCAAACTCAAATTGAGAGGTCGCATCCGCCTCAATAATCGGCTGCCCCTTCTGCATTCTACGAAAGATCGCTTTAATGCGCGCCACCAGCTCCCTCGGACTGAAGGGCTTGGTCATATAATCGTCGGCGCCCAACTCAAGGCCCAGCACCCGATCAAACTCATCGTTCTTCGCCGTTAGCATAATGATCGGCACATCGTAACGCTTGGTAATCTCCCGGCACGTTTCATAACCGTCGAGCCCGGGCATCATCACATCTAGTATCACAATATCAGGTTTAACTTCCGCTAACATGGTCAGGGCCGAGACGCCGTCAGGGGCTTCGATTAATTCGATGAGCTGCTGACGGAAGTAGAGCCGGACGATTTCTCTCACATTGGGATCGTCATCCGCAATCAACACTTTCCAAGGCATAAGCGGTTCACACCTTTCTATGATCCTCCCATAGACTTCTGACATCCATTCTTTTTTAAGTGGGTAGGCGAAAATGTATTATTTATATTACACAATGAAATTCACCTAAGAGCCCCTAAAAATTTTAACAAAAAGCTGCTTTGGAAGCACGCCCGATGCGGTCAGACCCCGCGTCATACCAGGCATTTTTCGCTTAGGCTCAAAAAAAGCCCTCTATGAAACAAAGGGCTTTACCTAGTTATTTTTACCACGAAGATAATGCCGTTCTTTTCCATGTGTTAGGTGCCACACAAACATACACATACCCGTCATCCCATGCCATCTCCCCCACTTCTCCGGGAGCCGTAGACGAGGCTGGCGTCATCGATTTCCTGATGCGGATGCTGTCATCACTGATGTCAAGCTTGGTCTTGGCGTCCGAGTTGCCAATCCCGATATTGCCGCTGCTGCGGTTAATCGTTAACGGATTGTCCAGTGCTTGACCGTCATCCGAATAACGAATAATTTGCAGATTGGACCCGGTATTGCCTCCGGTTTCCTCGGAGGAGTCTGCACGCATGGACCAGCGAGGCGTCGTGGCATTCCCATCCTCCGATTTGGCCCAAGTCAGATCACGATTGACGCCACCGGTTCCGGCAATCCGTAAAATTCCGTCCATCACATTGAAATTAGAGGAATGCGTGCGAATGTCAGCCACATCCTGGTCGAACGGAATTTCCAGCCGCGTAAACAGTTCGTTCGCGTTTTTGCCGTCAGGTGCCATCGTCGTTTCGAACGACATATGATTATGATCGTGCTGTTCGGGGTTATTCGCTTTGGCATGAGCGATGATAGCCGCCTTGTCTTTTCCATTTTCGTCCAGCCAAGCGATGGCCGGCTTCGCTCGATCTTTCGTCCACTGAAGCCGAATGAGATCCGACAAGTGTCCTTCCGACGAGATCCACTGCTTATCGGTAGAAAGATGAATCCGATCATTATGAGGAACCTCAAGGCCTCCTCCCGGTAAAGACGATTCCTGAAAGGTGCCGGCCCCGGTCGTCTCATTGCCGCCTGCGAAGGCCATCCCTGAGACACCGATCGCCGCACCAACCAACAGAGAGATCACCAAACCTGTAATTTTCATTGTTCATCCTCCTCCTTCTTGTTCATCGAATCTGCTCAGCGATTAGCGTTCAATAATTCGATCCATCTCACGTAATCATGGACAGCGATGCCGATATAGCTCGGATAAGGGGAGAGGCTTTCCTTGACCTGTTTCAATTCCGACTCCATAAGCGAAGATTTCGACTTATAAAAGGTCGTATAATCGGCTTCCTTACTAGGCAACGTATCCACGGCAACGATCGCCTGCTTCTTCAGCGTAGCTGCTTCTAAAATGATGGATTTCGCGCTGGCAATGATGCCGTTGTTGCCAAGTGCCTGATTACGATAAGCCATAATGACCACACTGTCCGCCTTCTCCAGCAGCCAAGCGCTAAAGGAGTAGTTGGATCCTGGAACGGTACAGCTGTTGATCCAGAAGGGAATATCGAAAGCCATCGTCATGCTGCGATCCGCTTTTCTCACTTCCGATTCAATGAATCTGATCGTATCCATCCACCGCTCGAGCACCCAGGTCTGATTGATCTTCCACATGTCCAAGGTGTAAGGCTCAATATCAAAATGGAAGCCTTGGAAGCGTTCTAAAGCATCTGCCGAAGCGTTATATTGCGTAATCGCTGCAATCCATTGCCGGATATAGATATGGTTATAGTCATAGATCCAATCCGATTTGCCGGCCAGCGCCTCAACCTTGATGCCTAGACCACTCGCTCTGCGAATGAACTTCCGGTACACGTCCTGACCCGGATACGTTTCATAGCGCAGATAAATGGAAGTCAGCTTTTGGTTCACCGCGAACTGGAGGATGCTGTCACCATCCGTCTCAATCAGCTTGCTGTCCCAGATCCAGGTGGACCTTTGGGCTTTGTCCGCCGAAGTTATCAGTACCAAATTCCGTTCTCCCACCCAATCGACATCGGCCCCGAGGCTCTCACTAACAGCTCTTAGCGGGACCATGGTTCGGGCATTTTTTAGGACAGCCGGAGCGTTTAATTCCACCTGCTTGCCGTCAACCCAAGCCTGTTTTTCACCAATGGTCAATATTGATGTGGTGTGCTGACTGCGAAAGGTTACCTGTTCCAGGGAACGATCCCATTCCACCTCAGCACCCAGTTTTTCGGCTATCTCCCTTACCGGCACCATCGTACTACCCGTCTGTTCATCGACGTATGGCTGAACATCCGTAAAGACTATCTTTTCCCCGTTGACCTCCACCCCAAGCTCCGTGACAAGAGAGTCCACCGGGAGAAATAAAGGAACGCTTGTTAACATTTGGCCAAGGACCAAGCATGCAATCGTCTTTCTTATCGGGACTAACGGATTAAACCACGCTATATTCAAGCTCTTCCTTTGCCACCTCTACCAGGCCTTGAGTACCAAAAATAGGTCCCATATCCGCACTCCTCCCTATGACCCGTTATGCAAAAATCCCCTTGCGCTCATAAAAGGCCCGATTCGCTTCCTCCAATTGTTCAGGGGTGTTGATCCCCATCACCTCTGTGGGGTCCTCGAGGATGATTGCCTCGAATCGCCTCTGGCCTCCGGAAATACCCGTCTGTCGCATCACCTTCACGATATCGGTCAAGTAGTATTCCTGCTGTGCATTGTCATTGGTAACGCCTGGGAGCGCTTGAAACAGCCTCTCATTATCGAAACAGAAAATCCCTGTGTTGATTTCGGTAATCCGTTTCTGCTCGGGAGTTGCGTCCTTCTCTTCGATGATATCGACAACTTCGCCGCTCGAAGGGTCTCGGATAATTCTTCCATAGCCGGTTGGATCTTGAACGATCGCGGTCAGCACTACGCCAGCGCTTATATGTGCCCGCTGGGCCGCCAGCAGCCGTTCGATGGTGGATTGTCGGATCAGAGGCGTATCGCCCGTAAGCACCAAGGTCGATCCGCTGCGGGTACGGAGCAGACGCTCAGCCTGAAGAACGGCGTGTGCCGTTCCCAGCTGACTCTCCTGCTGAACGTAGGTAACCCGCGTTCCCAAGCACTTCTCCACCAGCTCTCCCCGATGCCCGACCACCGCCAAAATCTGAGTGATAGGCATCGCTTCCAGCTTGCTCACCAAACGGACGATCATCGGCATGCCTCCGACAGGATGAAGCACTTTGGGCAGCTCCGACTTCATCCGTGTGCCTTTCCCTGCAGCTAATAGAATAGCGAATGCTTCCATGTGTTCAGCTCCCCTCCGGATGGTTATTCAACCGTCACACTTTTGGCCAGGTTGCGCGGTTTATCAATATCGTTCTCCAGAGCCAGGGAGGCGTAATAGGAGATTAACTGAAGCGGCACGACGGCCAATATCGGTGCGAATAGCTGGAGGGACGGCGGGATGAAGCAGATTTCATCGACCGCGTTGAGCAGCCCCACATTGCCTTCCACCGTAATCCCCATCACATGTGCTCCACGGGCCTTGACTTCTTTAATATTGCTAACTGTTTTTTCGTACAAATCCATATGCGTAGCCAGCGCAATCACCGGCGTACCCTTCTCGATCAGCGCCAAGGTGCCGTGCTTGAGCTCTCCCGCTGCATAAGCCTCCGAGTGGATATAAGAGATTTCCTTCAGCTTGAGAGAGCCCTCCAGCGCAACAGCGTAGTCCAAGCCCCTTCCGATAAAGAACAGGCTGTCCGCATCCTTGATCGATTCCGCATACAGCTTCACTTCGTTGGCGTTCTCCAGCACCTTCTCCACCTGAACGGGAAGTGACTTCAACCCTTTGATCAGCTCCGCATGAAGCTCGGGAGACAGCGTCTGTCTTTCCTGGGCCAAGTAAATGCTGAACAAATAGAAGGCGAGCAGCTGAGCAGTATATGCTTTCGTCGATGCTACGGCAATTTCCGGGCCGGCCTTCGTTGCGATAACATAGTCCGCATCTCGCGCAATCGAACTGGTTGGCACATTGGTAATGGCCATGACCTTAGCTCCTTGCCTTCTGCTCTCCTGCAGGGCAGCAAGCGTATCTGCCGTTTCCCCAGATTGGCTCACGACGATGACGAGCGTTCGATCCGTGATGATCGGGTCACGATATCTGAACTCCGATGCGATATCGCACTGCACCGGGATTCGCGTTAGCTTCTCCAGAACCGTGCTGCCGACAAGTCCGGCATGATAGGCGGTGCCGCAAGCTATGATAAAGATTTTATCCACCTGCCCAAACGCGCCTGCTGCGTGCGCCAATTCCGGGAAGCTCACTTCGTCCTGGTCGTTGATGCGCCCGAGCATCGTATTGCGTAGCGTTAACGGCTGTTCATGAATTTCCTTCAGCATGAAGTGCTCGAACGGTCCCTTCTCCACCTGATCTGCGCTCCAATCGATATGCAGCAGCTCACGCTCCGACGGCTCCCCGGTCTCGATCTTCGTGATGGAGACACCCTCCTGGGTAATGACGGCCAAATCGCCATCCTCCAAAATATATACCTCACGGGTATACTCAATCAGGGCGGAGATGTCCGAAGCCATGAAGAATTCTCCCTGACCTGCGCCAATAACAAGCGGACTCGATTGTCTGACCGCGACAAGCTTATCCGGCTCATACTCCGTCATGACACCAAGCGAATAAGCCCCTTGCAGCCTCTGAATCACCGCACGCACGGCGGTGACGATGTCGCCCTCGTAATGCTCGGCAAGCAGGTGTGCAATCACCTCGGTGTCGGTCTCGGAAGCAAAGATGACTCCGTTTTGCGCCAGCTCTTGTTTCAGCTCCATGTAGTTTTCCACGATGCCGTTATGCACGACAGTGAATTTACCCGACATATCCGTATGTGGATGGGAGTTCACATCCGACGGTCTGCCGTGAGTAGCCCAGCGTGTATGCCCGATACCGGCCGATCCTTTCAACGGCCGCTTATCCAGCTGACTCGATAGGTTGGCCAGACGTCCTTCCGCCTTGCTAATCTGGATCTGATCCTGTACCAGTACCGCGATCCCCGCGGAATCATACCCTCTATACTCCAGCTTGCTTAATCCGTTCAGCAGAATCGGCTGTACGTCTCGTTGTCCAATATACCCTACAATGCCACACATCGTTGTTTTCTCCTCTCTTTTCTATATTGAGTTTAAACGCCAACGGCGAGCTTCACTTCTTGCCCCCGAATACCCGTACCCAACTTATAAATATTGTCAGCTTCAATGTCTACGAAAGCGTTGCGCGTATCGATGATCGGAACGCCCAGCTCCGCGAGTTCACGGTTATTGAAGCAGCGGTGATTCGTGATCAGCACCATGCAGTCATATTTGGCAAACGCGGACAGATCGTAGTCCACGGATTGTACCGTATGATCTTCTTTATCGCGGAAGGAGATGGCATGCGGATCATAATAGTCCACATAAGCTCCGCTCTCCCGAAGAAGCTCGTACAGCTCCAGCCCCGGCGATTCGCGGAGATCATCCACATCCGGCTTATACGCCATACCTAGAATAAGAATCTTCGAATTGCGGATGGATTTCGCATACGTATTGAGAACCTGCGAAGCTTTATACCGGACATACTCCGGCATATTATCATTGATGGATTGCGCCAGCTCGATAAACTTGCTGTAGAAGCGGAATTCCTTGGCCTTCCACGATAAATACATCGGGTCCAGCGGGATGCAGTGACCGCCAATGCCAGGTCCCGGATAGAACGGCATGAAGCCAAATGGCTTCGTCGACGCAGCCTTAATGACCTCCCACACATCAATATCCATTTTGTCGCACATCATGGCCATTTCGTTAATGAACGCAATGTTAATACTGCGGAACGTATTTTCCAGCAGCTTGGACATCTCCGCTACCTTCGGCGAGGAGACAGGTACAACGTCCTTCACGACATGGCTGTATAAGGCTACGCCGAGGTTGATGCACGCTTCCGTCGTACCGCCGATCACCTTGGGCGTATTATAGGTGTTGAATTTCGGATTACCCGGATCGACCCGCTCCGGAGAGAAGCAGAGGAAGAAATCCTTGCCCACCTTGAGTCCTTGCGCTTCCAGCTCGAACTGGATGAGCTCCTCGGTCGTTCCCGGATAGGTGGTGCTCTCTAGGATGATCAACGCTCCGCGCTTGAGATTTTTCTTGATTTCCCGGACTACACTCTGAATATAGGAGGTATCCGGATCCTGGTTTTCACTCAGTGGAGTCGGTACGCAGATGCTGATCGCATCGAGCTTTTGAACCGTATGGTAGTCGTCGGTCGGAATAAATCGGCCGGACTCGATCGCTTTCGCCACTTCTTCGTTCGGAACGTCTTGAATATACGATTGACCCCTTTGAAGGGACTCTACCTTCCGGACATCGAGATCGATGCCGTATACCGTAAATCCGCCCTTCGCCATCTCCATGCATAGCGGCAGCCCTACATAGCCGAGACCAATGACCCCGATTTCGGCTGTTTTTGTTTGAAATTTATATGTTAAATGGTTATATGCGTTCATGATGCTTCCACCCTCCCATGTTTTCTCGTTATTAGCCCAGACGGGAAACCAGCTTCTTAATTCTCCACTCCAGCTCCGAAATGGAGAAGGGCTTCGTCACATAATCGGATGCGCCCAATTCAAAGGCACGGTCCATACTTTTCGGCAGCTGCTTATCCGTAAGCACGATGACTTGTCCATCGCCGGCATAGTCCCTCTTGATTTTGTCGATCAACTGGTACCCGTCAAGAATCGGCAGGTTCAGCTCCGTGATCACCAGGTTAGGCATCGTTTTCTCAAATTTCTCGAGCGCTTCACTGCCGTCCTTGGCCTCTTCGACCTTGTATCCGTTGATCTCAAGCCGCAGCTTGACAAACTCTCTGCTCACCTCGTCCGGGTCAGCGATGAGAATCGAAGTAATTCCCTGCTGAACCCCATGATTCATGAACAGGTGAATATCTCGGCTCTCCCCTTTCCCTTGAAGTGTCGTATGGAGCAGCTCTGACATCGACTGTTCCGTCAGCTCCCCACTCTCCGGGAAGCTGGCGACGACCATCTGACCTTGGAGCAAGCCTTGCTGCTCCAGGAACTCTTTGAGCACGAGCGATGTATAATGGGTATGGATAAGCTTTTGCCCGGACAGAACGATTCCGAGAAGGCCGCTGGAATCCAAGTAGAAGGAATGTTGGGGTATCTCTGGCTGGAAGCCGCTCATATAGGACTGCATCTGGTCCAGCACCTTCTGGCCCACCGCTGCGCATGGCACAAGGATCATCCCGCATGGAGTCCCCTTTTCATAGGAAGCCTGAACTCGTTCTGCTAATTGCAACATCGCTTCTTGAATCGGATCATGAACCAATACCGCCATCTTCTCCACTCCTCTTGTCTTTGTTTAGGATTGCTATTTATTAAAATTGGTACGGACCATCGTTCCCCACGAGTTGTTATTACGCAGGAATTGAACATGTCCGTTTAACCTCCACCAAACACCAATTTGCCGATAACCGAAAAACATCAAGAGAGAGTACAAGATCATTTTGCTCAGGTCACTCAGCTTGGGATACCGGCTGAAGGCCGTCTCTTCAATAAACAAGGCCCCCAGGCTTAAGGCAAAGCAGGAAAATAAATTGACTAACGAAAAGATAACGACAGTGTGCCAATCCGTCATATTCAGCATCCAGTAGCCCAATATAGCGAGCAGGCCGCTGAGGCGGAAATACGGATTCAGGGTTTCAAACACGATGTTATAGGGAAGTGTCACCATCCCGAATACCTTGTATTTCGGGCGCAGCACCATGTGAATGCCTTCTTCAATCATATTTTTCAGATTTCCCCGCCCCCAGCGCTTGCGCTGACTGCTCAAGATCCGGTACGAATCCGGGGCTTGTGTCCAGCAAACGGCATCCGGGCAAAACGCTACCCGGTATGGGATTTTATTCTCCAGGCAGTAACGGTGAAGCTTAATCACAATGTTCATATCTTCACCGGGGTAGCCCCCACGGTAACCGCCGACTGCGATGACCTTCTCCTTCTGAAACACGCCGAAGGCTCCCGAGATAATAATGAGACCATTGACGGCGCTCCAGCCGATCCTGCCGCCGAGGAACGCTTTCGTATACTCGACGTGCTGCAGGGCTGGGAGCAGCTTACGAGGAAATTGAACATCTTTCACGATGCCGTCTTCCACGGTACAGCTATTCACGATCCGAACATTGCCGCCAACGGCGATCGTCTCCTCGGGGTTCTCCATGTACACCCGGGCAATCCTCGTTAAGGCGTCCTTCTCCAGCAAAGAGTCCGCATCAATCGTTGAGATCAACGCGTAGTGGGAAAGGTTGATGCCTGCGTTCAGCGAGTCCGCCTTCCCACCATTCTCCTTATCTACCAAGTAAAGATTGGGATACTGGGGATTATAGTACACCCCTCTGATTTTTCCCGTCTTTATGCTGCTGGAAAACACCGGATGGATGAGCTCCAGCTTGAATTCTTCAAGCATGCACGTCAAGGTCTGGTCCTGTGAACCGTCATTGACGACGATCACCTCATATTCCGCATAATTGAGCGCCAGCAGCGACCTGACATTCTCAATAATGGTTAACTCCTCGTTATAGGCCGGTACCAATAAGGAAACCGGTGGGAGCTGGCTGGAGCTGGATAGCTTATTGATCCGATTGTACTGAATTCCCCGCTTGAGCGAGAAAATATGCCGAATCGAAAATCCGAAGATGAAATAATAAAGCACCGTGACGAGAATCACGTAAAAGAGAGCGGCATAGCTGTAATAAAGCAAAAACTCCCTTAGCCCTTTCAGGAATGAATCCACCACCGTTTGATACTCGAAAACCCACATGTTTACGCAACCCTCCTATACGACACGATACAAACGTTTTGACTTGTGAAATATTTTGTCATAGGTATACATGAGTAGGTTATATTGCATGAGCTTATCCAAATGGTGCAGCTGCATAGACAGATGCTTGATCTCATCATCAATCAGCTGCTGCATGAACTGCCCGCGTTCCGTACCTTGAACCGCTGCGGTACGCTCACAAAGCGCAACCATCCCTTCTTCTCCCATACGGAGCAAGCCCTTGGCCGACGCGTGCACGATTCGCTGATCGTCGTCGCCCAGACTGGTTGTCATCAGCTCGACATAAGCCGGATTTTTCATGTCGGCCAAAGCTTCGATCGTCAACCGGCGAATGACGAGATTCGGATGACTCAGCAGCCTGCCAACGACGTTTCTAGGCAGCAGACGGGAGCTTTTCAAGTAGACGTCCACCGCTTTAACTTGAATGTCTTCATGCTTGGATTCCATAAGACGGAAGACCGCAGATCCCGCTGCCGGATTGGTGTAACCATTCAACCCGATCAGCCCGATTCGAACGTAAGCCGGATTGGGATGACTTACATAGCCCGTGTACAAGGAACCGGCATCCACTTCCGAATCGGCTATCATATCCACAATCAGCTCGTAGCATTTCTTATTGTGCTGAAGCAGAATCTGAACCATCGCTTGGAGCTCTTGCTGGCTGCGGGCACACTTGGCTGCAGCTCTGGCTATGACAAACAGCGACGAATTGAGCGGATGCTCCTTTAACAGGTCCAGTAAAGGCGGCGCCGCCTCCTTCACCCGCATACATCCCAGATGATAAGCGGCATCCAGCTTCACCCGATAAGATCGGCTGTTAAAGCGCTCCAGATGGTGCTTCACGAGCCCCAGGTCTTGGCAAAGCCGAACCAGCTTGTGCCGCTGTTCGCCCGAGAAGCATTCCATCATATCGTTCAGCTTCTCCTGCATCGCATCCCTCTCCACTGGGTTCATCGTCCAGGGAGGGACCCTTAATGGCTCCATCCCATCCAGATTGGCTTGAATATAAGTCAGGTAATCCTTAAACTTCGTTTGAAACCGGTCGTTCAGCTTTCTCCGTTTTATACTTCTCAGCTTGACGGCATAAATGATGACCATACAAACCAGATTAAAAGCCAAAATGATATATAACGCTTGTATGGCTACATTCAGATTGGTGTACACGCCTGCACTCTCCTCTGCTTCAGTTGCCCGATGGACCGGTACGGATAACGGGGCCGCTGATCTTATTCAGCGCCTCTTTCATGATGTAGTAGCTTTGTTTCGGCCGTTCCACGTACTCAACCTGCTTATCCTCCCAGCGCTGCCACGTATACAACGGCATAGCTGACACCGGAACCGGCTGCGCCGCAGCCGAGTTATCTCGGCCAACCACCTGATCATTCTTCACAATCCACGGAACGATGCGAACCCCTTCTACTTGCGTCATTTCAAATTGGTTATGGCTCGGTGCGTTGTAGTTCATGACGCTCAGAGAGCTCGGATCGCTGAAGCCCAGCAGCATCCACGGTATACGCATTTCGAGTACCTGTCCTTGAACCTGCCACATCGCCTTCGAATTGTATTCGGGACTCGACGGATCGCTGGTGCCTCTCTCCAATAGGCCAACCTCTACATCCCCGAAGGGGTGATTCACCCGGGAGTCGGGATATTCCAGCAGATAATTGACAATCAGCTTCCAAGGCTTGAAAATCCCCGAGTCATCCTGCTTTTCCTTCGGATCGATCTCCGGTAGTCCGGCACGCTCATACATCCGGGCATGAATATCGTAATTGGAAGCGATCGTCAAGCGTCCTTTATGTTCATCCGACAGCTCGATTAAGGTTTCCAATCCCTCATCCAATGTCATGCCGTGAAGCTCCGGTCCGTGACGATTGCCACCAGGCAGCGTATCCGCTCCGAAATAGATGCTTTCCTTCGACGGGTCGAACGGCTCAGATAGCTTGGCCATCAAGTAAAGGTAGCCTTCGTCATGCGTGGCCCAGATCTCCTCAAAGCCAGGAGCCTGCACATCGAGCTTCTTCTTATCCTTCAGCTTGTTCCAATCCGAGGCGTCCCCATCGATGTGAATCACATCGTCCTTGCTCGGGAACATCCCGAGTACCCCGAAGAAGGACTCGTTCGTCAGCGTGTTATACCAGTACGCCCGGCGATCCGCTTCATCGTAGCGTTGAGTGTTCCACGTCTTCTTGAACCATTCATCCTGCCAAGTGAACAAGATCGCTCCGGAGTAGCCGGAACCGTGAATCTGCTGCAGTAATTCTGCATCGATCTCTCCCTGCTGCTTCTCGTTATGACCGCCTTGATTACGGCCGAGCGTGCCCAAGTGGGCTACGCCCAAGGAAGCCGGCACGCCATATTCCGTAACCATGATCGGCAGATTGGGATGCGCTTCTTTTAATTTATGCAGATAGGTGTAGTAACTATCGACTTCCCCTTTGCTGTTGGTCATTTCCTGAAACGACTTATCAAAGGTAAAGAAATCCGGATAATACGGATACACATGATATGAGGCAAAATACCCCGCCTCCCAATCCACCGCCTCAATATGCGTGGGATCGACGCTAACTAGATCCTCTTCAACGAGCGGCTCGCCCGGATGCGCGATCGGGTCCGTCGTCACCCAATTGGCGAAGGCCATGGGATGCTGCCAGCCATACTGAATTTCCGTTTGCGCCGCCGTGTCGACCATCAAGGCCAGCCACTTTTCAAAAGCGTTCGCTCCCGGTTTATTGCGAAAATGTTCCCCCGCATAGTCTGGGATGTCCGCGTGCAAATCATTGGTGCCCTTCACCATCTTCGGGTCCCATTCCGTCCCGACAATCCAGCCCATGAGATAAGGTCCAGCGTTATATTTATAGGCACCTCCAGCTTTTCCCGAATGCGGTTCGGGCGTGAGTGTCGTTTTTCCATAAACCGCCGCGACCGCGTCTTTAATTTCTTGCTCGAATTTCTGCTTGATCTTGGGATCGAATGCATCCTGCCCTTCAATCAGCTGTTCCTCGGGACTCCAAATGCCCTGCATAAAGAAAAGCGGATTTTTCTGATGATTCCTATTGTATTTGACCAGGGCCTCGTAGAACTCGGGCATCATGATCGTATACACCCGGATCACATTCGCCCCCATGTCCTGAATCATGCCGAACCATCTCTCATATTCGTCTTCCGAAACGGCCAGTTCACCGGGAAAATGTCCGGGGATTGTCGCCCCCATATTGATCCCCTTGGCGAAATAGGGCTGCCAGGCTTCATTCGTGTATTCTTCTACAGTCGTTCCTTGGGTCCTAAACTTTACATGTATGCCGCTAGCCAGTGTCGTGCTTTCGATTCTGACCAAAAGCGGACGCAGCCCATAATAAAGCGCACCGGCTGCAATCGCCAAAACAAGACCTATCTTTAACAACAAGTTGAGCCGCTTGCGCATCATATTCACCTTCGATAGTTTGCTGTTAGCTGTGCTTTCTACTTTCTGCTTTTATGTTACGAAATGAAAGTACGGTTTGTCTGTTTCCTAAGTGTTAAACATTATGATCATTTGAAAATGATTGTGTTCGTTGTTTAAATTTTGTTATCGAAATTTAAAAGATTGTGAGGGAAGTGTTAAAACGTAACTTAGCGAATATTGCGTTAAGATTTTTGGGAGGATTGCATGGGGGTTAAGACTGGAAACAGCGAGTACATCTATCTCGACGTTCTTCGCCACCATCGGCATTACCGCTCGGAACAGCAGCGCCCTACGTTCAATGCCGTAAAGGCTATGTTTGCGGCCCAACAACAAACGAGGATATGGAGGATATGTCATGCCACCCTCAGATGCTCATATTAAGCTTCTGAGCAAGCATAGTACACACCCCACCCCCTGCCGCGGACACAAGAAAAATATCCCTACATCACTATTCACGATGATGTAGGGATACTATGTTTCAAGGACTATTTCGTTGAATCTATTTTTCCAAGCATGTGTACGGGAGACTTTCACTTCTTGCTCGATTGCGCTATCAAAAACGGGTTATGTTCGCATTAGAAATTAAGGAATTGCCCACGACTACTCTCATTGATTAAATATCTGATAATTCGTTTCACTACATAATTTGCAGCTTCTTCGATTGAAAACTTGCTTGTATCGATTTCGATTTCCGGGTTCCCAGGTGTATCATTTGTGCTCGAACTGCCTGCAAGCGGTCCATTTACATAAACTTCAATATATTCTTTGCCGATGATGTATCGCGCGGTTTCTCGGTCGTTTTCGCTCAGGGAATCATTCGATACCAATGTAATAAGTCCAGCATCATTCATCAATTTTGCCACTTCTGCTAATCGCTGCAACGATTCTCCCTGGCCATTCCCCAGTAACATGGTATGGTGGCCTGTCGATATCAACCGTTTTTCGACTTCCTTCGCAAGCGTTGAGTTATCCGGAACCGTACCGGTGAACCAGAGGGTTAATGGATTTTGACCTTTTTGCTGAGCACGAACATCTCTGGTGATTTCCGTATCTAGCCCTACCAAACTGTCGGATCCTTGAAGGGCTTCGTCAATGACTCCGCAAGCGGATGTCATATTGGTTACACGATCGATCAGAATAAATCCGCCAATGCTTTTATTTTGTTCAAAGGAATCAAATACAATGTTGTCCGATAATGCAAATTCACATCGTGCCACTTCATTTTTGACAATATGATCGGTTGGAACCGTATTTCCAGTATTAATATCGATTTTATGCTTAATGGCCGTCACGGTACCGGGCAGGATTTTCGTACCTACTTTGACCAAATAATTTTTACCGGGAGTCAGTACAGAGTCATCCATCCAAAGAATCGTGGAGGCGAAGCTATCAGCCTCCTGGATTTGATTGTCTTTCGTAAATACACAGCCCCGCGAAACGTCGACTTCACGGTCCAATTGAATGGTTACGGGTTGCCCAGCATAGGCTAAGTTCCTATCTTGATCTGTCACTAAAATACGTTTGACTTTCGCTTTCTCACGACTAGGTAGAGTCGTCAACTCATCGCCAACTGCGATGCTCCCAGCCTCAATCTGGCCTTGGAAACCGCGAAACGTATGGTCTGGTCGACATACACGCTGAATCGGCATCATAAAATGCTTCTTATCGCTGGCATCAAGAACATCCACGTTTTCTAAATATGACAACAAAGAAAGGCCCACATACCAAGGAGTATGTTGTGACTTTTTGGTAATGTTATCCCCTTCTGTGGCAGAAACAGGGATAACCTGTATGCTTTGAAAATGAAATTCAGCGGCCGTTCGGGAGAAATCTTCTTTGATATCATCAAATATCTTTTTATCAAAATGAACTAAATCCATTTTGTTTACAGCTAATACAAGATGTTTAATCCCCATGAGTGCGCAAATCCGGGTATGGCGTTTGGTTTGGGTAATGACCCCTTTGGTAGCGTCCACAAGAATGACGGCCAGTTCCGCAAAGGATGCGCCTACTGCCATGTTACGTGTATATTCTTCATGTCCCGGTGTGTCCGCCACAATGAATGAACGGTGATCCGTCGTAAAATACCGATAAGCCACATCAATCGTGATCCCTTGTTCACGCTCGGCCATCAATCCATCAAGAAGCAAAGAATAGTCAATTTTTCCGCCGCGACTGCCGAGTCTGCTATCCAGCTCTAATGCTTTTTCTTGGTCGGCGAACAAAAGCTTTGCCTCATAAAGCATATGTCCAATCAGGGTAGATTTTCCGTCGTCTACACTTCCGCATGTAATAAATTTAAGCAAACTTTTCATATTAAAAATAGCCCTCCCGTTTACGTCTTTCCATGCTTCCAGCCGCCTCTTGGTCAATAACCCGAGTTGTCCGTTCGGATGAAACCGCACCAAGCGTTTCTTCGATAATGGCATCTAGCGTATCCGCCTCCGACTCGGCACCGCCAGTAAGCGGATAGCAGCCTAATGTGCGGAACCGCATCTTCTTCATTTCAACCTTCTCATTAGGCTCGAGTTTCAACCGATCATCATCTACCATGACCATATGTCCATCGCGATTGACGACGGGTCTTTCTTTTGCAAAATAAAGAGGCACAATATCAATGTTTTCTCTTCGAATGTATTGCCAGATATCTTTTTCTGTCCAATTGGATATTGGGAAGACGCGAATGCTTTCCCCTTTATTAATTCTTGTGTTGAAAAGCTTCCACATTTCCGGTCGCTGGTTTTTCGGATCCCACGCATGATTCTTATTGCGGAATGAAAAAATCCGCTCTTTCGCACGCGACTTTTCCTCATCACGTCTTCCACCGCCGAAAGCAGCCGTAAATCCGTATTTGTCCAATCCCTCTTTTAATGCTTGGGTTTTCATAATATCGGTATACGCGGAACCATGATCCATTGGGTTGATCCCTTGTTTGATACCTTCCTGATTCGTGTGAACAATCATGTTGATTCCGAATTCTTTCGCTTTGCGATCACGGAATTCGATCATTTCTTTAAACTTCCACGTCGTATCAATATGCATGAAAGAAAATGGCGGCTTCTCGGGATAAAAAGCTTTCAGAGCCAAATGCAGCATCACGGAACTATCCTTCCCGATCGAATACAGCATCACGGGATTTTCACACTCCGCCGCTACTTCTCGTATAATATAAATCGCTTCAGCCTCGAGTTGATCCAGATGCGTCATTTCGTATATGGAATCAAGCATCAGTTTTTGCATGGAAAGGTGCCTCCTTTTAATCCTTACTAAATCCATTGTATTTCTTTATATTCTATCAGATTCTATCTTTTATGCACAGTGGAAAAAAGTAAAATTATTTAAATTTGAATCCATTTCATAATTCCAAACCCCTGCTGGGCTTAAATCATTAAGGCAAGAAAAAAGGAGTACCTCCCCAAAATTCGAAGTGTTTAGTACCGCTAACACACACTTGAGAGAAGGTTGGACTTCCTATCGATTTTAACAAATAAAAAGGGAATGAGCCTCAAGTCCTTGATTAAACGATACTCGTTTCATGTATCCCCAATTGCTAAACAAATCAAAGCGGAATTCCACTCAGTAACGATATAGAAATCCATATGATTGAACTTTCTAAGCTGGATGAGCAAATGATTCCTATCCACAACTAACTGCTAATGGAGAGGTAATCCGAGAAATCGTCTCTATGCTTGCCCAGTACGATGCATCGGCAGTTGAAATGGCAAAAAATATATTGACTGAGGTGCTGAAACATGCACGCCAGTAAGCCATGCCAATTTAGTTCGGCATGGCTTTTTGTTTGAGCATATTGCTACAATGATGTCCAAAATTCTTGCACTGGATTATTCCTATTTCATAAGTTGACTCACAATGCAGCTTATTTAGAAATAATTCTGCGATATTTGATTCTGCTCAACTTCATTTATTTCGAAGGTTTTGAAATCTTATTTTAAGCTTTCAAGAAATTCCGCACATGTACCGTATGCGGGAACATGTGGGAGTTGTTTTGATTCTGTATTAGTTGGTTAAAACCCTTGATATATAAGGGTTTTAGCCAACACGTATTGTTCGTTTGGTTTGTGTTTGATTGCTTGTTGACGATGTTCGTCAACAAGTCGTCAACAAAAAACCACTAGATTGTATATGTTGCCGGGAGATTAAATCTCGTACCTAAACTTTGAAGTGTTAAATAAAAAAAGTGCCAAGAAGCACTACGTCACGTGGGCTTCGGTTACTAACTGTTTTGATGTTAATTCATTTTAGGCAAAATTAGAGTAAGTAACATTACTTCATAGAGATTCTCACATCATAATCCTGTAAGTGTAGATTTTTTATCAATGCATCTAAGGAGACAGGTTCTTCCAATTCATCAAAATCAAATAATACTGGATCTTCAATAATATAACGATTCGATCCGTATTGGGAAATTAACAACATTTGGATTGTTAATAATACTATTCGTGAACTCATTCGAATCATATCTACTTCTTTTATTAATCCATCGGACCAATCATCTGGAATGGGAAGCAGCCTTGACCCATGCGCAAATTGATTACGTAATTTTGAAACTAAATATAATCCTTTAGCAGCATAATGCTCATTTTCTATATTTTTTAATACTTTTCCAGATAATTCTTTTCCAAGTGTTTTATATAAGATCGAGTACGTTTCAAGATAACCCTCAATAGAAGGTTCTTTATAGTTGGCAGTTAAAAACTCTCTTCCTAAGTAAGTCGTTGAAGTTTTGTTTTTTCTAGCAACAAGTTTTAATATTAACGACTCTAAGCTTCCCCAAATAAAATTAAAAGTCACAAGCTCTGCGCATAGTTCCGACCAAAGTTTACTTTTTTCATCTGAATAAGCTAATGCTGATCCACAAAAATAGATTGATGAATCGTACCTTTCTGTAATAATGCGTACCTGCTCTACTCCAGCCGCCATATTAAGCCAATCAGTGATATTTTCAAGATCAAAGTTGGAGATTTCTTCAACCTCCATAGCATGTAAAACTCTCATTATACGATAAGCATGTTCATTTATAGTGAAATAATCCAAAAGCCACACCCCTAGCTATTTTTCACGCAAATATCTTCAGAGGAACTCAGTTATGGTACTGTTAATCATGAAAGCCAGGCCTCAATAAAAACTTCTCTGAGGCTAACTAGATTATCGTACCCTCTTCTCTAAATAAACATATATTCCATCCAACTATAGCTGTATAAGAGAAAGAATCAGGATTCCTCTGCAACTGCTGTCTCTTGATGCAAAAATTGATCAGAGATTTTAAGCATCATTATATTTTTTTCAATAACATATTCGAAAATCTTATCTTGTCTTGAATTAAGGCTAACTACTTTACCTAGTTGATGATCCGCAACTTTATATTCAATGCGCTCAACATGTTTTAATAAATCTTTTTCCTCCAAGAGCGACTCCAATACTTTTATCCTAACATTACCTATCAAGTCTGTACCATACTCAACAATACTAGAAGTTATTTCATCACCTTCAAGCAGGAACCTAGTAATTTTCCCAACTCGGATATCAATATTACATGGATATTCGTTCGTAAGCTTTACATATATGTTATTGGTTGCTAGGACATTTATACCATTTTTATTTAACTTTAGTGATAATATTTTATTACCTGATGCTAGATGTAAATGTGCAAGTTCAGGGCGAGTCATTAAAGGTTGTAATTCTTCAATATAAGCTGCATCATCCTCATATATTGTTTTTATAACGCGGGTGAGCTCATCAATAGATATTCCTACATCAACTATGTCATTTACACGTCTCTTTATATATGCCTTTACCAAATATTCGGATCCGTGTGCGTTAATTCTGCCTTCTATCTCTTGATAATCATCCATAAAGTTGATGTTGACCGGTAGTCCTATTCTCCCCCACCAAGCTTGTGCTGTTTGAAATATGAAAAGAGCATACTGTTGATCCAAACGATGCCATCGTTTAAGCGTAAATATATACTTATAACTTTGATGACTGTTATCATTAGTGAAGGGCATAAACGTTTCATCTATTTGATACATGGATTTATTTGTTCTAATTAACTTTAATCCCATGTCATTAACAAGTTCTCTCATCATCTTTATATAACCATCACTCCAAATTGCATTGGACGGAGTATTAAATGGTGTTGCACCGGTATCCCAGGAAAGAATAGCACTTCCATCTGAATTGAGAGTTGTTATATCAAGGAATGATATGGGCATACTAACTGTCTCATCTAAATCGAATGTTATTTCTTCCCCGTTCCAATCCTCAATTGTAATACCTGAGTCGCGGCCCTTCTTTTCTTCATTCTCAAGAGCTAGCATTGCTACTCTTCCTGATCGTTTCCCGTTATTCCTCACAGCTAGCGTACATGTTTGGGTAAGGAGAATAGCTCGTCTCCTATCATTGTTATAGTCAATCTCAAATATATCACCGAAATCAACAGGAAGATGCCTTTCATTAACTGTAGTATCCCACATTTCTGAGAGTAAAATATCACGTAATGCTACATCCTCATGTATTTCGTAGTACGAGTGAGTCCATTTATTAATTTCACTTATAATCCTATCAATCTCCCGCCCGAAAGCTTCATTCTTTTCAACCTTTTTAGCAATGTGACGTGATATCCATTGTGTTAAAAATGCTGGAGCGGAGATTCCCTCTTCTGTCACCTTCTCTTTGATCATTTCTTGTATAGATCTTGCATTCAATAAATGAAATTGTCCTAATACCGCTACGCTACTACTAAATAATATATCTTCTATACAATTTAACAGTTGAAAGAACTTTTTACTTCCGTATAAGTTTTGCAAAACTTTATATAACTCAGCATTTGATGCTGCAGCGGTTGCTAAACTTTTTTTTGAAATATAGTCATAAACAGTATTTTTATAATTCTTTGACTCATGTTTCTCCCTAAGTTTTCTAAAATAATCTGTTCGCAGTTTATAATCCAACATTCGATATCTGACACCATCAAGAATGAAATAATCATCGTTACTAATGAAGACTATACTTCTTGGATTTTTATCCGTTGTTGACTTTTGCGCAAGTAAATTTGCCAGTTGTTCTGATGTTATCAAACTACCGGCAAGTTTATAGTCGAGAAAAAGTATCGTGTTACTATCAATATCCAAATCTTCCGGAACCCTATCATGTAATTCCAAATTGCCCTCACCCAAGACCTCTGACACCAATATTATAAGTTCTCTTATCTGGGAATGAAGCATGTTGGGAAACTGTTCCTTGATTTTCGTTATAAACAAAGATGGGTATTCTTCCGTAGTTTTAAGTTCATCAATAGACAAGCCTAACGTCGACACAAACTCTCGAATGTCAAAATCGGCTTCATCATAATGTCCGTTTAGAATATCACTGATCTTTCCAGGATCAAAATGTACTTGATCATCTATTATAACAGCACGATTTATTTGCATGTTTTCTAATGTACTTTTAAGCATATCTACTGTAACCATCGTGTATCCCCTATTCTTCAACTATCTCTGAAAAATCAATAATAAACTTATGATAATTACCATAATCATTTTGTTCTGTTGATAATTTGATTTCAGAATGATGGAAATTTAATATTTGAGATACAATGTATAATCCAAGCCCTCTGCCCTCACCATCTACTTTACGTGTAAAGAAGGGTTCAAATATATATCTAGCATCTCCATGGGATATCCCCGTTCCATTATCAGAAAACTCCACAATCCCCTTATTATTAACAAGTATTGATATCCGCATCTTTTTATTAGGATATTTCTTTTTATGAATCTGCAACCAGTAATGAGAATTATTAAGAAGATTATCAAATACTTGGACAATCATCCCCTGATTAGCCTTCACAAAACATTCACCATCAGACAGAATTTCTATTTCAGCATGATTTTCGTCATCAAGTTTCCAAGTTATTGATTTACTTTTACATACCTCGTTTAAAACACTAACTAGGCTTATTTTTGACCTTGTCCTTCTTCTAGTTATCGATTGCTGATCTAGTCTTGACACTACTAAATCAAGAGCCTTAGTGTTATGAAGTAAAATAGTAAGTGCGTCTTTTTCCCCAGGAACTCTTTTTCTTAAGTCCATCAAATAACTATTAATACGCCCCAAATAACTTCTCATCTCATGTGCCACTGTTTCTGCTGTCATACCAATGCCAGCCAAATCAAATATTCTTTTTTGCTGATTTTCTACTTCTTTTATTTTTTCATCAAGTTCATCAACCGATTCTTGTAGTTCAGAATATTCCCTAGAGATGTTTTCCACATTGAGAATTAATCTTTTTATTATATCTTGAACATTTGTATCAGAGGTTTTAGTCAATGTGAACAAACTATGCATATCTGTTTTTAAGCTATTTATTCTCGTAGGGATTGGCTTAATAGCTAAATGAATATCTTCTGTCTCGACGGGTCCCTTTTTAACTGTCTTTTGTGGATAATAATCTTCAATCTTATTTTTAAAACTCTTAAGTATTGAGGAGAGGATTATTTTAAGGTTTTCATAAGCCTTGTTATGAACCAGACCCTCCCTATTTGTTTGATCTTTCAAATTACTATTTTCCATTGAGGAAATATGTATTGTACCCACTGTTTGTAAAGTATTGAACCTAATTCCACTTGCCCTAAACCCTTTACTGTCAAGTTCAAGCCAGTCATTTCCGGGTTCAGCATAAGGCAGTACTCTAAAATTATCCCGGTAGATCATAATTCCACCATTATACTGATCAAGGATTCTTTTTTTCTCAGCGAAATCCTCATAACCTTTAATTTTGTCAAGTCGAGCTTTATTTCGATTGTAAAAATAAAATTCAAAGGTAAATGGTCCAATCACATCTTCTTCTC
Source organism: Paenibacillus filicis (assembly GCF_038070315.1). Taxonomy (NCBI): domain Bacteria; kingdom Bacillati; phylum Bacillota; class Bacilli; order Caryophanales; family Paenibacillaceae; genus Paenibacillus; species Paenibacillus filicis. The sequence goes on from NZ_JBBPCC010000017.1 coordinate 69,519, forward strand.
TCTGAAGGCGACCCTCAATTTCCTGGATGATGCCTGGCATTCTGCCGGAATACTCTTTATCATCTTCCCCCCGAATGAAATAACTAGCATCCAACAACTCCCCTTTAACAGAACCAATTATTTTATAGGGTGCTTGTTCTAGAAAATTCCGATCGATAATCTCAGGGGTAAGACGAAGAAAGCCTTTATCTGCTGTATGTATTTCTAAAGTTATTTGAAACCCTTTATTTGGTTGGAAAGGATTTATATATTTCATAAAATTTTTCTTGTAGAAACTTTCAAATCTCTTCTTAGTCCATTCCTCAGGATTATAAAAATCTTTGATATCGTATATTTTTAGCTTAACAAATGACTCTCCATATCGGGAAGAAATATCCCCTGGCGTTACCTTAAACAAGTGGACATTAATTTCATCAAGTTTTGCCTTACTAGAATAATTAAACTTATTCCAATTGATCATTAATAAACTTCCAAACTGACTCTTTTTAGACCTTGTGAATAACACCAATTTTTCTCCAAGCTTCATCGTTGCAAAACGGCCGAGACCTTTTTCACCAAGAGGAACCTTATTGTCCTCTTCCTCATTATCCTCGTCTTCCTCGTCTTCCTCGTCTTCCTCCTTTAGGTCATCTTCCGTAAAATTCTCCATATCGATTACTTCATTTTTTTCTTCTTGCTCTTCAAACTCCTCTTCCAAATCATCAATTACTTCTTCTTTAGTCTCGCCCTCAGACATTTTCCTTCTTATACGTTCTTTTTTATCAAGTCTATCAGTAGTACCTATTACAAGGTACTTACTTAGTATCCCCTTACGTGACATACCCGATCCTTCGTCTTCGACAATCAAAGTCCGATCAGCTTGATTTATAATTATCTTGACTGTAGGTGATCCAGCGTCATATGCATTTTTGATGAGCTCAAGTAGAGCCACTGTAGAGCTACTAATTAATTGATCACCCAAGTGGGATAAAATGCGTGCCATTGCTGAAAATTTGGTCATTCACATCCCCCTTATCTTTTTGTTATTCTTCCTGTTTAATTTTACTATTTCTACTCAATACTTTTTTTTCCTCTTCTATCATGTTCTATTAGGTTAAACTTTTGTTGTATGAACCGGATCCCAACCAATTAACGTCTTTTTTTATTAGGAAAGATTGATACGTATGCTGCCTTATAATTGCTAGGGTCTTCGTTATTAATGTTGAATAAACGCCAGATTATCTAACAAAAAAATGAACTGCCAAATATTAAGAGGTTATGCAACTTTATGTGGGTATCAACCAAGAATGAAACTTCCACATTAGTATAAATTAGGTTGCCCCTAGGGCAACCTGTTGGCGCATCTAAAATCTATTTTTCTTCTAGGTAAAGTAATGTCATACCTTATATTTTAGTAAGCAATCCAGTAACTTCATTTAAACTTTCACTTGATAAATAAGGGACTTGCCCAAAAATTAAACCGGATTCCCCCTGCAACCTAGCAGACAAATGTCCCTTTCCGAGCAACTTCTCCGCCCCTTTTTCCCCTAAGGAAATCTCCGAAGTCCCAACGCTTTCAACCCTCAGAATTAATCGATTCCCCAAATTATCCCTTAACTGAACCGGCAAGACATTTGCGTCTGGTCGCTGAGCTGCAAAAATTAAATGTATCCCCGCGGCGCGTGCTTTTACTCCGAGGCGCTGAACAATGGAGGAAACCGCATTCTTATATTCATCCACAAGCATCCATTCGGCAAACTCGTCGTGGATTAAGAATATAAGTGGCAGCTTTTCATCGGATACCTTGGCATTATAATCTTTTAGGTTATTTACTTTGATTCCCTTAAACTTTTGGTACCTGTCATTCATCTCAACGACGAGGTCCTCTAGTATCTTTGTTGCTTTGTTCTGGTCATCGACAATCCCTTCAACAAGGTGTGGAAGTTCAGCTAGATGCATATAATCGACACCGTATTTAGGATCAATTAAATAAATGTGTGCCAAATCCTTGCTATTGGTTACGCAGATATCAAGGATTAGATTTTGCAGCAAGACAGATTTACCGCTTCCGGTTGCACCCGCGATGAGTGTGTGTGGAGCATGCTGAGCTCCGCCTTCAAACTCGCCACCTAAATTTAGGTAGAGAAGTTCCCCATCGATTTCTTTGACACCTATCACAAAGCTCATGTTTAACCCGGATGCATTGGTTTGGACCTTCCTTACCTTCCATACATCCGCTAATGATATGCTTTGCCTATGCGGGCGGGCCAGGGAGACAACAATCTCTCCAGGTTGGGCCATGATGTTTATGACATCAAGGGCATGTGTCGTAAGAAGAATAGATCTCCTTTTCTCGATATCGTCCACCTTCAACTGGTCTGATCCCTTTAGCCTTATTACAACAGCATTTGGCGTCAATCGATGGCCAATTACTTTAGCTTGTAAGTTATAGCTAATCAAAGCCATTCTAAGTTTATTTACTGTTTCAGTAACCCACGATTGGTCCTCACTAGTTTCTTCCGTGCTTTGGGCATTCTGTAATATCCACGTTGCTAACTGAGCATTCGCCCAAGGAACTTCGCTGCTCATTTCTGCGATAGGTTTCATTCCCTCTGGGTCCACCGGTTTTGTTCCTTCCCCCTCGTTCACGGGATCGTTTTCCTCTGTATCTCCTTGAGCTTCATCTGTCTCAAAGTCGAACTCAATTTGATCGTCGTCGGAATTATTAGGGGCATTACTTTGTCCCGCGGCAAGTCCATTATTACTCGCAGCAACAAAGTTGATTCTTGGAGCGGGTAATTTAGCATTGCTTAACTCCCAAGGCTTGCTTTCGTCAAGCTTCTCCCTGACTTCGATGATCGAGTTCCCGTGATGATAAGCCAAGACTAATTCTCTTACAAGATCTCTAGTAAACACTTCTTGATAGGAGTTCTTAGCATTCGTAATGGGATTTCTTTCACTATCTAAAACTGTGTCGGGTAACGTAGACATAAATACATGGGAATAACCTTTGATTTCAATGGGAATTTCCCCTGCCCGAATACCCTCACGCAACTCTTCAACAGTAAACGGAGAATTCGGAGCTAATTCGATACCGTCATTTAACAGATCACTTAATCTAGAAAGCCATAAGTCACGGTCAAGTCGTCCTGGATCACCAAAAAGTGCGTTATCCACTCTTGAGACGGTATCGCGCAACTGTTTTGAAGAATTTTTTCTCGCTTCAGATACTCCTTTGGCATCGACATACTTTGCTTCAGAAACAAATACTTGAAGATGCGGCTTAGCTTCAACCATTTTAGGTGCAAGCGCTAAAATATCTGCAATCTGCTCTTCTTTTTGTCCAAGCCAACTTGCATAATCATCAAGGAAAAACCAACCTACAGCCTGTTCTGTTCCCATCTCGGATTGAAGGATCATCTTACTTAGTACGACACCAATTAATTCACCCGCAAACACACCTCGTTTTGCAGCACGAAGTACGATGTCGCCAGATATTGCATTGGCATCCTCAATAAACCGCTCCGTGAGCTGCACTAATTCCACTTCAGTTAACCCTAGGCCTAAAGCATTCAATCTTCTTTTTACAAGTACATTTAACAGGTTTAATTGAGATTTTGAAGAAACAACAACATTTGAACCATGGGATTTATTGTGCTGGTACTTTATTACTTTCACCCCAAGATTCCTAAGCTGTCTTCGTTCTAATAATTGATCATAATTGACTACCCATTCGCCTAGCTTGTGAGCTTCATCGAAGATGGCCTTCACCTTATCATTCTGGAACGAAATTTGCCTTGCCGGTAAAAGGAATGTTCCTGGGTTAACGTCTTTTCCCTTAACAACTGAATAAACCGATGATAAGTAAGACCATCCAACTGAAGGTTGACTTGGACATGCCAAGTACACCGTAGATTTAAGTTCATCCTTCGCTGTAGATCTTCTTTTTGCCCACCGTGGAGGATAGTGATTAAGTAATTCTGGCATCTGCCTCACCTGGACTTCATCCCATTCAAGATTGGCTTGCCGCGAGATAACATCTTGCAAGAATACGATATCAGCAAGCTTTCCCTCTTTGGGGTCTAATGCAGTAGCCTCATGTGCCATGACTCCTACACGGAGGCGTGCCATAAAATCACGGGTTACCTCACTCGCAACAAAGGAATCGGCATCACTATCCGTACTCTCTATCATTTTCATATATAATTCATTTAATTTATTTGTATCCCGATGCCTCAAGATCACCTGGCAGCGCACTTCATCTTCAACTTCGTGCATTGCGGCTAGCGAATTTACGATTGTCTCCGGAAGTCTTGTGGAATCACAGTTGTACAAGACTAAGCTTAGATTCGTCTTTTCGTGCGGTTGAAGATCCAAGTACCGTTCAACTAGGCTAAGAAGTTTATTGCTTGCTTCTTTTGGATCTTCATTCGTCTGCATTTCTTCTTCGGTACGCACTGGGCTTTCCATTAAGGTGTAATCATTCTTAACATCTGTAATCGAAAGGAGCACCGGTTCATGGCCCTTATACCCTATTGCAACTTCTGGATAATAAGGACTTACTATTTCTTCTTTGAGATCCGTAAAGAACAAGCGTTGATCGCCAAAGTCAACTTGGTCCGATGTTAGAACATAGTTTAGTAAACCAATGACTTGCCGCGCCTTAACTGCCTTTGCTGCCATTCGCATCGGGTGCCATGGAGCCACAATGGTCATCGGCTTATTCTTATCTCCATCCACTCTGATATTTCCGATATCCATTACAGGCTGCACGATATGAATTCGATTCATATCACCCAAAGCATGCTCTTGTAAGGATCGTAAGAACTTATCGTACAGCTCGCTTTGTTCAATCATTGAATCAGAACTAATACCATCAAATAGCCAATCATTTATAGACTGCTTGTACTTAGTTGAAAAGTTAGCCCATGTTTCTTTTAGAGCATCATAATCGCTCTGAGAAAGTCTGGCCTCTTCAAGCAACTTCTTCAGGTTATTTAAGATTAGTTTTTGCAAGTCAGTTGTTTTTGCATATACTCCAACTAGGGAACCCCTATCTTGTCCGAATACCGCTTGAATTGTACCGACATCGCTCAAAGATAACCCCTGTAACTTACCTTTTTTGCTAACAGGATTTTGTGATACACTAGAATAAGAGAAAGGGTGCTCAGCAAGTCTCCTTAAATCATCGTGAAGCTCAAGCCCAATCTCTTGAGGGTTACCTTGCCACACCAGTTTCACTTCATTTTTTTGCTTTGATCCCTGCAAGTCAAGGTAACTAAGCTCTATGTAGAATACGATTTGAATAGCTGCTTTTGCAGTTGAGGTGTTCTTTTTGTAGCCTTTCTTCTGTTTGGCCTCTGATACTAACTCATCGTATTTAAACAAATGATACGTTTCCCAATTTACTTGCCAGTTGGTTAACTTCTCAAGCCCCCTGTAAGCAGTGCAAAACGCCATACCTATATCTTCATTAAGGTCCAACCAAGCTTTTTTACTCGTTGTCTTCTGTGTCCGGATTCTTAGAGTCTTCTCCCCAATAAAGTTATCGCATTGAGTAAAGAGGCGCTCAGTTACCTCTAATAAACCAACTAAAAAATCAGTACATTCAATCGCCTTTCCATAAACGAAACGATCCCATTCTGCTTTTAGTGCCTTGTCTGTCTCCAAGTTATGACGGTGCTTATCGTAAAATTCCTTGTCTTCCTCTGTAGCTTCCTTCGCTTTTTTCTTTTGAAAAAGTTCGTTTAAATTATCAAGATAAAGAATCTCCGCATCCGTTAAAGTATCTGGAAACTCATCATCATATAATTGCTGAGTTTTATCTGCCAGATTTACCTTCATTGGCTTTAATTCAAAAAATAGAAGGTTGACTTTATCCGTCTCCCATTCTAACTCCGAAAGGTTCTCCGCCGCGGTAGACCAGCTCACATTGGATTCAATGAACAATTCCATAATTGGTTGAACAGACGGATCGATTTGGCTTTTTACCTTTTCGTAAGAAGCCTGAATCTCACTGTTCTCGATGATTTGACGATTCGAATGTTGCTTATATAGATAACAAGCCCTTTTGTTATATGCATCTGTAAAGAGCTTCTTCCACCTACTAGCATGGCCCAAAGCATTCTCTGGGATTGCATCAAAGTAATAAGAATCACGTGGAATGCGAAGTGCAGGTAACGCCCAACCAAGCGCCCTAACAACAGGAATGCCATTCTCCGCAATTCTTTCACGTACTTTTACAGTAAACTCACTAAATTCCTCAAGGCTGCATTCATTTGCCTCTTGCAAACCTTTCAACGCTTGTTGCCAATGCTTTTTTTGCTCATCGCTTAGAGGGAGGTCGTTACTTGCCACTTGAACCCATATATCTGGGTTACTCTTGAGATCCCCTGCCCCAACCCTTGTTATATCTCTTAGCGATTGCCCTTGATCATCGTTCGTGTTCGCTAATAAGATAGCTGGCTTATCACAAGAAGCATTTCTCCAATAAGTTGTCTTCTCGTCAGTAACCATTTCAGAAGGCAAACTGCCGCCCTCAACTAATTTCCGAGGGACTTTTATGGCCATAGTCGAGACTAGCTGCATATCTTGGCTTATCGTTTTACATATATTGGTGACCTGATCTCCGGTAAGGCGATCCAATAAGAAACGTGCAATTCCCTCTTCAGATTGGCTATTTTGTAATTGCCGGCGAAGATATTCAGTCGCTACCTTTCCAATTAACTCTAGTTGGTTCATGGTAATACTTCCTCCTGAATCCCAAAGGGATTTTCTACATATGCGCATGCATCAGATAATCTGCGTAGTAACCCCATACTTGCCAATCGTTGCTCAAGTCGTCTTGCATTGTCAGAGAACGCTTCTAAATCTGCTCTCCCAGCCTCCGTCAATTCAAGAGCCTGCTTATCGCCAATGATAAAACCATATTTTTCATACAATTTATCTAAGAAGTCTTGGAATTCCATTCTCTTCGGAACAACGCACAGTACCAAAGATTTCAAAAGCATATCTTGGGGAGCATAACGTAGTCTTCGTGCGCCTCTTCTTGACGAGAGTCCTATTTCTTTTCCCCAGACACCGTGAAATTTATCGACGTGTTGCTTGTGTCTATTAATTGCTGCAGAAACAAACATATTAATTAAATCATCGGGTGAATTCGCTGACTCAACCTCACTCTCTTTGTTATCTTTCGGCCAAGCAAATTCATTTTTCAGTACAGTGATTGCCTCATGTATGTCCGTAACTTGATTCCAAGACTCCGTTTCGACAACCTGTCTGATATATGCCTCTACAGCTCTCCGAGACATATTGTTATGCTCAATGAAAGAATCAGAAGATAGTTCTCTGATGATTGTTTTCTTCGGAGAAACAATCTCTAAGATAAATGTTAGTTTGTTAGTATCACCTAAGACGGCCTTCGCCCTGTTTAAACTGTACATTATCAAATGAAGTCCGGTTATGTTTACAAGGTGCGGAATCGCATCGTAATTCGGAATATTGCTTTCTAACAAACTTAACCAATCATCTGCGAGTAATTCATAGTCAGCCAATTCTGGATAAGGCAAATAAACTCCGGTTCGAAGAGGAGATGAACTTACCACGTCTTTCGGTTCTAGCGCTGCAACTAATCGATTAAACTTATTTAATGGGTTTAAGACGCTTTTCTGTAGGTTTGCGAGTATTTGAACCCCTTTGTCGCTTCTCGTCAACATTAAATACAACAGCTCACCAGTTCTACCAAAAAATCTTCGATCATTAGTGAAGCCATTATCTTTTACATTAAGGTCTTCATACAAACAGTCCGGACCGTATGGAAAAATAAATTGTGAGCTCCACCGTTTGTTGTTCTCACCCTCAATTGTTGTTTCTCGAAGAAACTGAATCACCGATGCGAAATCCCCAAAGTTTGAGAACCTTTTTTCTAGGTATTTGAAATCGGCGTTAACGATGCCGGCTTGTCCCTTTCCCATAACTTCGTACCACTGTAACCAGGCTTCTTTATCATCGTATCTATACTTACTTGATATTAGGGTTAATTGAGGGTTATTAAACAAGATGTTCCGTAAGTAGAGTCTTGATTTGGGTGAATACGCCAATTTGTTTGGTTCGGATTCAACAAATGCTCGGCCAGACTCAAGTTCAGATTGAAGAACATTTAAAAATTCCATGAAACAAAGCCATGGGGTTTGCTCATCATATAATCTGTGGCCCCAGATCGCCTCATCTACCCACATATCTGCGTCAATCTTTGTCGGGCGCGGAAGTCTTTCATTATTCATCGTAGTTAACCTCCACGATTCTGTCGTCAATCAAGCCGTCTTGATTTAGTCGAATGATTCTAAATGATAAATCACTTTCATCATCCGAATCTTCTTCATCTATTCTACGGCGCTCCTCTAGTCTTTTAAGAAGCTTGCTTTTAAAACCCAGGATATCTTCATAACACTCCCTGGAAAAACTCCCCGGCAATGCACCCTCGGCAACCCGCGAAAGAAACTCATAGCGAACCAACTGGAGCGGTAGTTCAACTGTAGCAACAGAAGATGATAACTTCACTTCTATCACGAGCTTGCCATTTGCATTCATTCGGATCTGCATGCTTTCCCCGCGTTTTTTCGGTACCGAAATACTCTCTTCAAAAATTCTACTTACCTTCGCTTGGGAATGGCTTCCAGACGTAGCCAAAATCAATTCATCATTGTTCTTTGCTAACAGACCTGTAAAAATTCGATTTAACCCCTGGGAAATCCTCGAAGTTATTTGCGTAGCTACCTTGCCGTCTTTAGCCACTCTGTAAACATCAGACAAAAATTCCCCAGCGTATTGGAAGGTTGTAAGATGCCAAAGTTTAAGGTCATTCTCTTTTTCTCTAGAGATTACAAAAAATAACCTTTGCCTTTGGGATCGGAGAGATTCTAAAAAGTTTTCACCGCTATCTAATACGCCTTCTAGGTATTCTTTTTGATTAGCACGGAAAGTCTGGTCGGCACCGTAGTATGTATCGTTTAGCACAAGATCTTCGTAGTAAGGTAGAAGTTCAGGGTCGTCCTCACCAAAGATTAAGATGTTATCGATCGTATTACTTGTCTCGTAACCAATACCAAACTTTCCGAGTGCAGCAAATACATCAGTAGATTCGCGACGTCTTTCTGTGAGATTCTCACCCAAAATATTTCGGTAAACACTTGCAAGCGATGTTTTATTTTCCTCAACTATTTTAGCAGCATCAGAACACGACATAAGTCGATCCTTGGCCTCCGGATGACCAAGAAGCATGTTTGACACTAAGAGGAGTAGTTGTCTTATAGGAAGGTGCACACCGTTTAACTCGCATAACTCCAAAAGATCGGTGACTCGCGATCTAATCAGCTGTTCGTCTTTATTCCCTTCGAGACGATTACGGTTCTCCCATATAGGACACGTCTTGCCCGTTTGAGCATTTTCTCTCAAAGAGCACTGGTTACAATCATTCCACCCGGGATGTTGCAGTACAACATCCACAATTTGAGGAAAGAGTCTCGCCGCGCTTATTTGGCTTAAATTGTATAGTCTTAGGTTGAACCCGCTTTTTTCTTTAATTTCAGTAACCAACAAATCTTCCACGCACTGTTTTACTTGTACAGTTAGTGGGTCGGTGCCAAGATGCTTCCAGGCTTCAATAAGCTGCCCATCGTTTGCAGCAACTAAAAACACATTACCATCGTTTGGATTAAGGACCGAGTTAACGAACTGATTTAAGATACCTCTTTCCTCATCCTTCAGCTCGCTTAAATCCTTAATAACATAAAGTTTCTTAGAATTTGGCAAATCTAATTCTTTCACCTTATCGTCATTCTGCCAAACTTGTAGCGAACCGCCTAAAGCTAACCAAACTTCTCTGCAGTTATATGTCTTCCCATCCCCAGCCGTTCCAGTCAGTATTACAGACTTAGGACTAGAGGATTTATAGTTTTCAATAAGTTCATTTAAATAAACAGATTCTACGATTATTGGATGGATATTTTTCCGCTTAATTATTCTATGAATCGCTTCATCATACATATTATCGTTACGCGGAATTGGTCCATATTGTCGGAGAAAACCAATCCATTCCGATTGAACTATAGTCATTTTGTACTACCACCTTATCAGAAAATGGTTCCTATGATTCATTCGACACCTTCCAACTAATTTCCTGTTAGTATTACAAATATTCACAATCCCTTCAGGTCCTATAAAACCGTAAAAAACCGCCGATTAATCGACGGTTTGGTATATCTTATGAAAATGAACATACACATGGAATATCTGCATCTGCTTTAAACAAAAATTTTTCGAAACCTTCCGCTTCCATGACTTCGCGGAACTGCTTCATCGTATAAGACCCGCCGTTCTTCTTCAGAATAGATACATCCTTTTGAAGAGTAGCCCTAAATCGCTCTTCCATCTCTTCTTGTTCTTGATAACGCTCTGGCCAAATTGCATATAATAGAGCATAATGCTGATAACCTCCACGCACACACCTTCCAGCACAGTTTGCGTGAGAAAATCCTTTGATGCCATTTCTTAAAACAATTCTGGCATTTTCATTTCCTTCGTTCAACGCTAGCTGCTCTGCAATATTGTACATTCGAGGTAACTCAATGCCCCATTCGTCACGTATGATTCCTTTGGCGTCGAGATCTTCCCTAAACAATTCAATCAATGGAAACCGAGTCTCAATAGGTTCTAATGGGAAATGAGCATAAAAATCTTTCAAGTTCTCAGCCCGATGCTTCTCGTGAGGACCAATTCCAAAATACAAAATGGGTTCTAGGTTCCTTTCATTCCTTAATTCATCTTCCAAGAAAATAATGGTTTGCCTTACTTTTAGTTCTTCTGAGCACTTGGCCAAACGCGCATTTCCAAGAAAACGCTCATCGTAAAATACTTCTTCTGGAGTTCTTCCATCGAGTCTCTCCGTAATTTCCAAACCAATATGGTTCGAAACTTCCTCCATAAACCGGTAATTGTCTTTATCTTCCCATAAAGTGTTTGTGAAAAACAAAATGCAGTTCTCTTTACCGTAGGTTTGCACCATATGATAAGCGACATATGCACTCCCGGCTCCGCCGCTAAACATTGCCACATGTATAACTTTTTTTTCTTTGGTGTCCATCGTATCACTCCGCTTTTACCACGTAATTTTCAAACAACTGATAGATAAGGTACTCAAGTTCTTGCCGCGGCACATTTTTCCCTGCCGCATTAATCATTCTTTCTAAATTTGAATAGACAGTCGCCGACTTAACAGACAGATCTACCTTATTAATCAATTTCCTACTATTGTTAAGTTGAATTGAGACCACATTTAAGTTGCTTTGTTCAATTTCCTGCTCAGTAAGTCTTAGTTCCTCTAAATCGTGACTTAGTTGTGTAAAGAATAGATCATAAGTGGTATCTGACCAATCTTCCACTTTAACGCCGACGTATTTTTCGGAAAAATGTTCTATCCACATATCTTCATTTTCAATGGAAAGAGAGTTATGGATTCTTTCTGGCAACTTATTAATCGAATAAGATCCGTTGACCCGCTGTTCTTCAACCCAATTCTCTAAGCCTTTGGGGCTGCTGACTCCTATAACCTGCAACAACTTCTTAACTAGATCTTTCTTTAGCAGTCCAGTGAAATTCTCTGCGTATTGTTTATTAGCTAACAACTTATTTATGTTGTTTTGGTAGAGCCTTAATAACTGTGTGACCGATTGTTGAGGATCTACCTCAGACCTCTTTATGAGATCCCTAAATTCTCCAAACTCCTTGTCCACGCTAACTGATGTTTGAGCAATTCTAGGAAGTGACCGCAGCCATTTCAATAAAGTACCGCAAATAAATATTAGTCTAGATTGGTTGTTTAACCGCGTTTCAAGCGAATCAACAAAGCACTTCTCAACATTGTTAAATAATTCGACATAACTATCATTAATGTGCTCATAAACGTACTGGTAGTACTCTGCTCCTGTCTCCACTATGATTTCAAAAAGCGTGGCACCATCAATACCTGGAACAAACATGCCGTTGCGATACAACATAAATTCGTTCCAGCGATCCCTAAGCAAAGCAACAAAAAGAATAGGGATCAATGGCTTCCTAATTCCAAACGGTGGAGCCGAAAACAGCTCTACTATATCTTTGAAGTTGCCTGTCGGGTTACTTTCCAATACCTCGATCAGTCTTGATCTAAGCGTAGAGAAAGATTCATTTATTATGTTTGAGTAGTCCAAATTATTGACGTTTTCATCAAGGCTATCATTGTTTTTAAAGATGGCAGCAAACAAGGCATAATCAGGCCCGTTTCCTTCAATTCCAAACTGCTGTTTACGTGGATTCTCGATCATTTTATTAATCAGCTTAATTGCTGCATTTCTTTGCACACCCGAAACCGAATTCCTATTAAAGGAGTCATTCAAGATCACTGGTGTACATTTAAACAGATCATAGCATTTATCTGACAATATCTCCGTAACTTCAAGTTCTGAATTTATTGTCACTTTGTTGCCACCAATATACCAGGCTCCCTCATCCTCGTACGAAACTATTTCGCATAAATACTGAGAGATTCTATACTTGGTTTCATTGAATAAGATCTCTAATTCTTCCCTAATACCTTTATCTTCCGCGAGTAAAGTCTTATTCCTTCTCAATGAGTCCAAACCTAAATAATTGTAAACCTCGGGTATTATTTCCAGTACAGGTTTGGAGTGCAAGAAGAAGAGCGCCCTATCGTTTTCCTTACTCAATCCTCGTAAGACAAGATCTAGTGATTCGTATGTCTCTAAATCATCTGCTAAAACATAGTAGACTGAAAGATCGGACAATTGATTCTCTTGAATCAACTTTCGTTCAATAATCTCTTTTCCATATACAATTTTTACTGCAGAGAATCTTGTCATTCCCTTGTCATCATTGTACCGTTCTGGAAAATAAAATTTCTTTACGAGATTATTGTGTAGAACCTCAATTTCCTTAGATTGATCTGTTTTTAGTAACTGTTTCTCATGTTCCAACCGTTCGTGCAAATCAACCGAGCTTCCTGCAAATAACTCCCAGTAATCATTCACTCTATTAAACCTAATCACTTTATGTTTGCTTAGTACAGGTAAAATATCCGAGAGTTCATCTTCGTTCAGTTGTGTCGCAAATTGTAAGAATTCGGTACTGAGCTTCTGTTCACTTTGTACCGCGCACAAGTTCCAAAGAGTTATAAACTTCACTAAGTTCGTTGCTGACGGTTTATTTAAGAGCTCCTCAGGAAGGCGAGCCATTGCTTTTTTATAAAGAAGGATGTGTTCCGATACATCATCATTCCCAAAATCACTAGAGTCGGGAAAGAAGAAATCAAACAATTGATGGCCTAAGTAATACTCATTGCTTTTGCCAATATGATTTAGTAACCCGCCCGTCTCTTGACTTTCTAGAAAAGTAAACAACGTTCTTTCATTTTGTCCAAACACCCGGGTTAGGTGTGGCAAAAGGAAAATTGAAACCGGGTGAAGCGGGAACATGCCACGAACAACCAACTCATCTCGTTCCGTCTGATTAATACTCGGAAAGAGGGGGTACTTTCTCAGCATTTCACGTGTTTTAGTGAAAGCTTCATCGCTAATACTTGGCTTCTGGTTAATATTCTCCGTAAGTATTAATTCTGAGATTCTCAGAAAGGTGGCTTGGTCACTTTTCACTAAGTATTGATTGAATCGTTTCTCAATGCGTTGAAACTCCCTTGCCGCATCTTCATTTGAAGCATTGAAATATGAACGCAAACTTCTATGTGCAATTAGTAAAAAATGTATCGAGCTCGTTCTGTTTGCCAATTCAGCGAGATCTTGAATATCTTGCATAGCCTCATTAAATTTAGTAGCACTCAGGCCCTGCAGGAACCGGGCAAATTCATCATATACGATAAAAATGCCCAAGTTATTTTCTCGTAACACGGCTGCCAGATACTCCATCTGAGACAAAAAGTTATGATCATAATCGATATCAAACGAAGCACCAGCAGTTAGAAGTGGGTACATTTCTGAGAAATATTTAATCTCAGTTTCATTCTGCTTTTTTATTTCTTCTAGCCATTGAGCTATTTGCCTACCACTTTGCTCCAACTGAAAACAAAATTTGTCATACGTATCAGGGAAGTCATTCTTCCACAATTCAATACACTTTATAATTTTCGCTGCCAGCCCGGGTAATACAATATCGATGCCTTTATCTTTGAGTTTCTTAATAACACTAGATAAAATCGAATGTCTAAATCTCCCTTCGTTACCACTCAATAAAACTGGCAGGTAAGGTATCGTTAATTTACTAGCAATTTTAATTTTTGATGCAATATGGTCGTCGACTTGTTCAAACTTTTCGACCAACGCGTCAACTTCGGAAGAATTCGTCATTTTTGACACAATACTTCCGATTACGTTGGCTAACAGCGATTTTCCAGTACCATACGGCCCAATAATAATATGAGATCGGTTAGCCTCTTCAGCAAACCCATCAATTATCCCTTTCATTGCCTCCGCGTGAGAAGGCGTCGGAATATATCGTTTTATTAACTCTACATTTCCAATATCGAATTTAATGTTAACACTAGACTTAAATGCCATTTCTAGTAGGTCATCCTTTCAAAAACTCGCCTTTAATGTAATCAATAGATGAAATCATCGGCACTCTAATATAATCCAAATTATTTGTTCTAATGTATTCTATTGGAAATTTGTCATGTGTAGTTAGAATATTTAGAGCTTCAACAACCTTATTTCGAGATAAATTGAATATCCTTCCCCAAAGGTTATCAGCATTCACAATCTCTTCAACACTAATAAGTCGATCCTCTGAGATCTCATGATAATCAAGGAGAACGTAATAAAGCGATGGGATTCCGACTGTAGTAAGTTCAGGTGTGACTTTCCTAATTATGTCATCCCTTTCTCCCGAATGTTCGCTTTTGATTAAAGATAATTTTGAGAATGGGCAAAACAAAACGTCTTCCGGATCATTCTCGTCAGGTACCTTCGTGTAAAATTGGATCAAACAATCAATGTCTCGCTTGAGAGAATTCTGTGACACTTCTTTCACTTCATTTTGGCTTACCCAAGTGATAAAAGAATTAAACAAATCACGCTTACTAACCATCGTTTCTTTGTACTTATTAAAATACCAATCGAAAACAGTCGAAAGATCCTTCCTGTTCCTCACCAAATGGTAGTGAAGGATGGATAACGATTCGTTCCTTTGAAGAAGTCGATCACTATCAAGCAAGATGTCACCAAGTTCGGATAATACATGTACCCGCTGACCTTCTTCTGTTCTTTCCTCAAGAACGTCAAAAGCTAGAAGCCAATACTTTAAGGACTCAAGCATGTTTTTGCCCAAGCCAACGGTCTCAAATGCATATTCATCAAAAAAGAATCTCTTATTTTGCTTTACTGCCTTTAATCCCTTACTGAACCATTTATCTCTTATATAGAAACTTTGATGTCTAGCATAGGCCATATATGTGGATCTTCCCTTCACGAAACACAAAATTACTCCTGGAGACTTCCCTCCAGGAGTAATTATACATCAAAATGCTAGAAAAGGACAACTAAAAAAAGAAACGTGCGTTCCCCTCCTGCGCATTTTTACTTATTATGCTTATTTATATTTCGTTAGTGATTTCCTTAACCTTCTTTCTAAAAAGCAAACTTCTTTCGGTCGGCGTTGCGGACCAAACTGAACTGATGTTGTGTTTTCTGCAATGATTTTCGATCTCTTTTCCGAATACTCTTTTTGTTTTCTCTAGATTATGGACTTTAACCCGCCCTCTATTAGTATTTCTTGACCAAGTCTTAAAAAAAGGGAGCTCTCCTTCTTTATCATATTCTTTATCATTAGTTCTAGTATTTCTTATGGATTCTATCATTTCTTCGTCGGATGGGACCATAACTTCATCCGTTTGGATAATTCTCATCCTTGTACTGATAGTTTGGAATAGGCCTGCCGTTGAGTGTTTGGCGTATTCTCCTCTATCAGTTTTTACAAATTCCACAACGTCTAGCATATCTTTAATTCTTTTAAACACATCTGTTGGAAGCCTTCCCGAAAGGACGCCGTCTGTAACAGGAGCTAGCCAACCAACATTGAAGTCTTTTATTCCAAATAAAAATGTTAAGCTATTCAAAAAAAATATTACACTACCTCTTATTCGATTGTGTTCAAAACTAAATAGAATAGTATCAGAATTCTTTTCTTTACATATTGCAGTTAAATGAGCGATTTCATTCTTTATATTAACTGCCATCAGAATCTATCCCCCATCTAAGAACTTTCCATTTACTTCATAATTCGAGTCATTTCTACATTATTCCTTCTCATGGCTGATTTTTAATTTCAGATTTTAAATCGAAAGATAAGATGGCGGCCTTTAGATCACCTTAGGGTGACTTAAAGCGACCCAAAGGTGACTTAAAGTCACCCTAAGAAGGATATAGAAACGATAGGTGGATATGAATTTCGAACAAAAAATGTAATTATGTGGTATATTTTGATCGGAAAAATCTGTTTATTGAAAAGATGAGGTGACCCAAAGGTAACCCCCTCCAAGATAAGGTCACCTCTGGGTGACTTAGAGTAACCACTGGGTGACTTAAAGTCACCTTATATTAAGCTGAAGTGCTCTTGAAATTCTTGCTTGCATTCCATTTCATAATGATATATATTCACCCTATAACTTCCTTAACTCTTTCCCTTACTGCCGGCAGGCGCTAGCAGTCATTCTAACTCTTAAATTCTTCCTTAGGGAAGACTGTGCTTTAAATTCCTATTTTGGATTGATTATTTAAATGTTCTCTATGAACCATAAGCCCTTGGGCAAGTTATTCCTTGTGAAGTCAAAGGACTAACCAGCTCAAGGGCTTTTTATATTTTATTCGTGCGCTTCCAAGCCAAGAAATGATGTCTACATGGACAAAATTTCTTGGCTTTTTATATAGATTCTCTCCTTACTGATTTTTCAGGTCTATAGCGTATATACGCTAAATTGGGGTTCGGTGAAGCCCATAAGTTCACCAAACAATACAAAGCTCATTATGAGCGACAACCGCTGGCACGGCAGATAGGTGCACCTTACATAGCCGGGATCGTCCCGCCGAGCTATGGTTACTAACAATCGGGCAAGAAAACGACCTGGTTCTTTTACCGAGCTATTGCTTGCTTTAATGCGGGTTGTTGTAAGCAGAGCTTTATGCTCACCCGTCCTGGGAAAGCTTATCTTTACTCAAAAAAATGTTCATTGAAAACTTAATCCTTCTCTCAGAGACTCAGAGAGAAATTTATAAATTGGCATGCTCATCTCACTTATACCAAGGCTTTCCCATTCATGATCTATGAAGAAAAACAGAAGATGAGCTTAGCCCTTAGTTGAGCTATGTCTTTTTTAATAAAACAAAATGATAAGGAGTTTGAGTTCAGTATGCAGAAAATTAATGACCAAATTCAATCGGTATCCATCAACCAGCTAACAGAACATCCCTTAAACCGAGAATTATTTTCAGCATTAACACCATCTGAATATGAGCTTTTGCGCCAAAGCATCCAAGACCATGGATTACAACATCCCATATTAATTAGTAAAGAAATGGTCATACTTAGCGGAAATTGCCGATGGAGAATTTGCAAGGAACTGGGTTATGAGTTTATTGATGCGAAGTTGGTAGACTACTCCTACGAAGAAGAAGCAATTGAATTATTAATTACCGAAAACAAGGCACGCCGTGGAGCGGAAGACGATTACATCAAGCTAGCAAAACAGATGGACTCCCTTCACGAGGCTTGGAATATTTCAGCTGGCCGAAAAAGCGCGCATGATGCGCGGGATAATGGACAAAAAAAGCGTAAGGATGTTGCTGCTGTGTTTGGGATGAGCGAAGCTCAAGTTGGACGGCATTTGCAGCTATTGAAATTAAACCCAAACATTCAAAGTTTGGTATCTGAGGGAAATATCTCATTAATGGGCGGTGTGGCATTATCAGGCCTTTCAATGGATATGCAAAATCTATTTTATGATTACATGCAACAAACGAATTACCCGAAACTTACAGTCAATGAAATCAAAACAATCATTGAATCTCTTTGTAACACAGTAGGAAACTTAGAAAAAAATATTGATTCAGTACCTAAGACTGAAACTCCAATTGATGATATTGAAGAAAAGGAAATTGCGAAGGTTCAAAAGGCCATCTCCAAGGTTCTCCTTTTAAATCTTAGTAATGGATCAAAAAATAAACTTAAAGCAACAATTATCAGTACTCTAAAAAAACTTGAGGAGAACGCCTAATGGGGAAATCCACAATTGAAGTACAGATGGAAATTTGCTTCAAACACAGTAAAAGAAACAGCTATCTTAGCAGAAAAAGATACATTGGGAGTTGCAGGCTCTTTATTGCTTATTTGAATGATGTGTTTAAACTTCAAAATCTTCGCAATCTGCATGATAAACATGTAGCAGCTTACATTACGGAGAGGCAAAATCGAGGGATGACAGCGAAAACCATCTTGAATGATTTATGTGCTATCCGGTACCTCCATGATCTTATCCAAAACCCGCGGTACGAGTTATCGGATAATAGAGTCCTCCACGATAAATATGGACTAGTTCTAGATAGGGCGTTTGCTGTTAATGGAAACAGATCATGGACCAGAGAAGAATTTGATCGAATGCTGCAGCTTGCTATTGATTTGAATCGGGAAGATATTATGGATGCTATGACCTTAGCAAAAGAACTTGGGCTTCGTGTAACTGAGGTCGTAGCTATGTCACGTGCCCAAGTTGAAAAAGCACTGCGCACACATATCCATACAGTTAAAGGCGAAGCTAAGAACGGAAAACATAGGGATGTACCTCTGACACACACAGCTGAGCGCGTAATGAGAAAGCTTATGCAAATAACCCCTCGAGGGGGGAAGGTTTTTGTTAAGGAGGGAGAAAAGGTCCATCTTGTCACAAATAGGATCCAGCAATTCATTAATTACCATCGCGAAAAAATTGTAACACGAGAAGGAGAGCAACTAAGGAATGATCATAGATATGGTACCCCTCGTGAACTAACAATGCATGGTCTACGTTACAATTATGTACAAGAGCGTTTTGAAACTGAACTATCTAAAGAAGGAGTAAATGAAACGGAGGCTGCACAGAAGATAACTAAGGAAATTGGCCATAATCGCACCAATGTTCTCAAGGTATATACGGGTGGATAAACCCGCTGTTAAATAGATCCTCAGGGTATAACTGAACATCCGGTTATACCCTTTTAACTCGCCACCCCTCCAAAATGAAATACCGTTCTCCACCATTCCTCAACGACTATTACTCCCATCAACCTGTTTCAGGGTTAACTATATTTCTAATGGTTTATTTGGCGAATGATCAGATTATTAAGATTAATAAGCAGCTACTCAGGGTTATCTATTTGGTCCAACACCATTGCTGCAAATCTCAGTAATTCAAGATCCGACAAATCCTTCACTGGCATTATATCGTTATCCATATGAGACCGGAATTTCTGAACCTTTATTAACATTTGCTGATTATTCGGTTGGCTTAATGAAACTTTCCTGCAATACAGCTCAGCTATACATTCCCGAAGGACATCGGTCATCTTATTTGATTGATTTACCATAAGCATCCCCTCGTTAATTAGTATAGGTAGAAGCTTGCTTAAATATATTTATTTAAGTCAAGCGCGTTCTGGTATGAGTCAGCAATATTAAACTTATAAATCTCTCCATCAACATGATTAGGACGATAGGATATACCTAAAACCCTGTGGAGCTTTCCATCGTCCCCCTTCAAATTAGATATCCCATCTTCCGTTTGAGCAACAGCCATCCTATGTACCTCTTCCCCATCTTTAAGCTCTAAGATTACTTGATCTTCGTTGCGATCTATATTTTTATACCGAAAACATTTTTTTACGCCTTCTTCATTCACAAGAATCAACGTATGTATCTGTCCTGCCTTCATTAAAAATCCCCCTATCAAAATTCGAAACTATCAAAAATACTTCATATAATAAAAATATATACATCTCCTATCTCTCACAAGCCTCGTATAAGGCTTAACTACTGCAAATAAACCTTATGAGATTTATATCTGCATAAATTCAGGAGGATGTCGAAAATGGATACTGTCAGAAAACTTATAGGTAAAAAAATAAGAGCTGTCCGAAAGGAAAAGGGATTAACACAAGTCGAATTAGCCGAAAAGGCAGAGCTGGTGTACCAATATGTCGGTGCGGTTGAACGGGGGACCCGAAATATTTCCTTGGACTCTTTAGAACGGATTATCTCGGCATTGGATGTAGATATTGATCAATTTCTAAATCTAACAAGCATGAACAACAATTTAATCTCTGAAGAGGAAACAAGCAAAGGCTATATTCTAACCCTGCATAATTACTTATTAAAACCACGGTCCGTACAAGAGATAAAAACGATACATAAAATTACTGAGGATATACTAAAGCTCTTGCCTACCAATAAACATGCCTAGATTTACATACTTTAGTTTTAAACCCTTCTCTGGCATTAGGATTCATGGCCGAAAAGGGTTTATATTGGTCTGTAATTTAGTTTTGTAATGCATACTATTTATATAAGGATGTTACTTTTTGTAGTAAGGATCTATTTTCCTTTCCCCCTTATCTAGTACTATTTTTTCGCCATTTGGCTCTTCACGAATATACTGACCGTCTTGTACGTAGAATAACGGGGCTCCTGCTTCTTTTGCCTTTTGACGAACGGACATTTTCACCTTTTTGAAAACCTGCATTAACTCATCCCTGCTTAAATCAGACATGGATTTTGATCCCTCCATTATCTTGACAAGATTTATTGAAGTATCTATTATTAGATTATACCATTTAGTCTTCACCCTTTACTTTTATTCCCTCCAGACGGTCTGGGAATCATTCTATTCATTAATTCTGCGCTTAAATTTAAATAGACGTTTTTTTCGTCGATATTACAAAGCCCTTTTCAGGTAGTATGCATTTCTCCTACTGAAAAGGGCTTTTTTGTGCTTTTTTCTATAACTAATCTCAATCAGCCGGGTTCCCCCATCATCTAAATGGCGGCTTATAAACAGGGAACACCAACAATTGAATTATGGAGGTCGGTTACAAGAAAAAAACAATATTAGTCCCCATACGATGAGTATAAATTTAGGTTGTCCGAAAATTGCTGGCGGTCTCGATAAGCTTTACTCTCAAATTAAGGAGGTATTTTACATGCGTGATTCTTATAAACAATCCATTGATTATACTCCGGCAGCAAAACGCAATACCTTAACCCTCAAGGAGGCTTGGGAAGAGGTATTCGAATGCCAGATCTCAAAAGACAAGCTTTATGCAGAATGCCGTGCCGGGAGACTGCCCCATACGAAGGTAGGTTCAAAAATTCTCTTCCGGAGGGATTCGTTGCTCGCTTGGTTCCATGAACAAGAAACAAAGAACTATTCAGCAAACATTGAATCACATGCATAATAGGAGGTATTTTCATGGCAAGTGTACAAAAACGCGGTAATGATTCTTGGCTACTAGTCGTGGAGGCCGGTATAGGGCCTGACGGAAAGAGAATTAGGCGAACTAAGACAGTTAGTGCAAAAGGCGTTCGCGAAGCCAGAAAGCTGCTTGCAGAATTTGAGGTCGAGGTCGAATCAGGGCACTATATTGCGCCCGAAAAAATGACTTTTTCAGCATTTGTAGAAGAGTGGAAAGAAAAATATGCTCAGCATGAACTTGGAATTAAGACGTTAGATATCTATTCACGCTTTTTAAAAAACCGTATCCTTCCGGTGTTTGGTCATATGCGATTAGACAAGATTCAGCCTTTTCATATAGTCAACTTTATCTCCGATCTCAGCAAAGAAGGCAGCCGGCAGGACGGCAAAAAGGGCCAATTATCCTCAGGCACCGTACAATATACTCATAGAATCATAAAAAATATATTCTCCCGCGCAGTGGAGTGGAAACTGATCAAAAGCAATCCTGCTGCAGATATCAAAAAGCACAAGGTAAAACGAAAAGAGATCGAAGTATACGATGAAGATGAGGTAGCATTGTTGTTTGAACTATTAGAAAATGAACCAATGAAATGGCGTATCCTGATCATGCTCGCAATAACAACAGCACTTCGCCGTGGCGAGCTAGTTGGTTTAGAGTGGGGACACGTTGACCTCAATAAAGGGATTCTTGTGGTTAAACAGAGCATTTCTCATTCCATTAACGGTCAGAGAATTATCTCCGAACCTAAAACGGATAAGTCTAAACGCAAGGTAAGTCTATCTGATAATGTGATTGAGCATCTTAAGGAGTATTATTTGGAGTCGCGGAAAAAGCGCCTTGCATTAGGTGACGCCTGGAAAGGTGGAGATCATTTTTTTGTGTTCAGTAACGATGAAGGAAACGCCTATTACCCTGAGACACCTTATCTATGGTTTCGTGCATTTCTTAAGAAGCATGGGTTAAAATACATTAGATTCCACGATCTTCGCCATACGAGTGCTACCCTATTAATCAACAAAGGCGTACATGCGAAACTTATATCAGAGCGCCTGGGCCATTCGAATATCTCGACCACGATGAACATCTACGGCCATGCGCTGCAATCAGCAGACAAGGACGCTGCGAATAAACTTGATCCGCTGGTTCCACCTAAGAAAGAAAGGAAGAATGGTTAGTTAAAGCCTGCACTGATTATACAGTGCGGGCTCTTTTTATATTTTTAGAAGAGTCCAATACCACTGTACCTAACTTTTAGGCATCTCTGCAGATCAGAAAAGACTTAACTACACAACTAAGAACATCCATAAAAATGAATAAAATAAATTATAAACTGACAAAAATAATTTACATATTGGTAAATATTTATTACAATAGGAGATGAGGAGGGGAAATATGGAGATCAATGGAGAGCTTCAAAATAACGTATACCTCTTAAGGGCCACCAAAAAATGGTCACAACAAGAACTTGCTGATCGTTTAGGTGTCAGCAGACAAACCATCGCTTCAATCGAAGCAAATAAATACAACCCATCCTTAGTCCTTGCCTTTAAAATTGCTAAATTATTTGGCATTGAAATCACAGAAGTATTTCAGTATGAGGAATATGAGGAGGAGGAATTAGAATGAAGTGGTTAGAAGTAGCCGTTTGGTCCATTGCTTTGGTTGTCGTCGCATACAATCTTTATTATGAATGGAAATTTTCGAAAGAGGAAGGAATGGATGAGCGGGGCGAGAAGATAAGGGGGTCCTCAGCAAGACTTTCGTTTTCAATCGTATGCATGCTTATTAGCCTCCTGATCATGTCCGATATTTTTATACAATATTCATTTCAGATGTATAAACTACTGGTCGCTCTAATTATGATCGTTTCCAATGTTGTATCTTTTGTTACATTGAATAGAATCCGTAAAACCTACTAGTCCCTTGACCCTATACGTATTCATTATTGAAAGTCAGGGACCCTTATTCTTATTCCGTAAATATAAACGGACGTAGACATTACATCTACGGCCGTATCCCGTTTCGAAAAGATAATATACTATTCATCCAAATCATAAATTTCAACCATATGATCTAGCCTTACGAGATCAGACTTAGGCAATCCTAGTTCCCTCGTCTTACTCCTGCAATAGGAACAGGAACAATGAATCTTACCCTTAGCAAGCTTCCCGGCAAACTTTAAGTGCCATCCAAGCTGCTTAGCGATCTTGCTCTTTCGCTGGATCACCCTTTTTCGATGGTGCCGATAATACGCTCGATTCCGATTACTAGATTTGTTTTTCATTCCATCACGCCCCTTGGGAAAAGGCCCAGCCTGCAAAGGAGCCAAAGGGATTTAGTCATCCCTTACAGGCCGGGCGTGATGAAACTACTAACTTGAATAAACATATATAATCACCTCAAATCGATGAGCTATTGGAAATGCATCAATCCTTATACGGATCAAACTCATCCGCTCCAGCCATGCAAACACCAATCGGTTTCAGCACATGCATGATCCCGATTGTTTCGGCATGTGCATCCAGTACTTCTTGAAGTTTCCGGTAAACAAACGGACTTTCGTCAGTACCTGCGCCGCGCAGCTCAACACCAAAATCCCGAACAGCCTCCATCATTTGCTCCGTAGTTATTTGACCGCCGCTTCGGGTGCGGGTTTTCCAATTCATTTTCCCTGCAGCTTGGGTCCGGCTCATGATTCGTCCCGCTCCATGAACGGTGCTGTAGTAAGACTCTCTGTTCTCTATACTGTCCTTCCCTATTACGATTACAGATATATCTCCCATACTGCCGCCGATAAAACCAATCTGACCGGGTGCAGAAGGGGTTGCCCCTTTGCGAACGACGACCACTTCTTTACCGTTGTGCGTCTCTTTCCAAGCATAGTTATGATGGTTATGCACTTCAATGTCCGCTTCCGTCCCCAGTATGGATAATACTTGCCGAATCACATAATCCCTACCGGCATAGGCATAACGTCCAGCCAGTTTCATTGCTCTGTAATACATATCGCCCAGTTCGCTGTTCAAATTCAGCAGTATTGGTGGCTGATCCATCTTTTCACCGGGGGCGTTTGCGAGAAACTCTCTGCCTGCAGCTAGGTTGATAAAACCGCTCGCCGTTTTATGCCCAAAGCCTCGGCTCCCGAAATGATTAGCAATCCACAAACGGCCAGTTTCCGCCTCTTCAAACAAGTCTACGAAATGGTTGCCGCTGCCGACTGTGCCGAGCTGACTCTGTGCCAATGCTTTCAGCTTGTCGTGCTCCTGTTTGCCAACCGCCCTGTAAACGGCCCAATCCGGATCGTCGAAAAGGTCATTATCAACCTTCTCATTATTGACACGTCCTACTCCGAAGGAGATTTTGCGAGCGATCTCATCCATAATCTTCTTCAATCCGGGTTTTATATCATGGGTAAACAAGCTAGTTCGCACCGCTTTATTTCCGCACGCAATATCATAACCAACGCCCGAGGGAGAGATTTGCCCATCGTATACAACAACCCCACCGATCGGCTGACTGAAGCCTTTATGATGATCTGCCATGAGCAGGGTTTGCACCACATTGCCGGTTTCCGTGCAAGTTTTTGCTTGGGCAAGCGCCCCGCTGTCGGGATTACCCCAAACACGCACGCCGTCTATGTTTTGATAAGCCCATACCACATTCAACTCCTACATAATGACTGTTTTCCCCATACTTACAAACTTTTTGCCTCTCGGAGTCTGTGAAGTCGTTCTTTTACCGAGTCTTCAGGCTCCACCTCTGATAAGTGAATGACCGCTTCAACAAGCCGCTCACCCCAAGAAGCAACGTCCCAGCCCTCTAATGCCTTGATCGCCATGTTTCGATTTGAGATCACTGGACTGTTCAGGCCAGTGAAGATCAATTCCGTACCAATCCCCTCGAACAGATCCAAGCTCTGCAAAATAGCGCCCAAATTCCTATGTGCTGCATATTCTTTGCCAAATCCCATCTCATTCCTGGGACCCGTAGCGATTTGCTGCAGAGGGAGATGCTCGGTGGCGAATTGAACAAACTTCCGAATTCGGTTTGGATCATTCGATTTCATGAGCTGTATAAAATGAAAATCCTGCAACGGGTTTTCGGCAAGCTGATCAAAGAGAGTGTTCCAAATATCTATGCCAAGCTTTTCGGCACAAGCGACGCCATAGTAACGGCCCGACGAATCACCGCCGCTAACAGCATCCATAACGATGCTCACCCACTTGGTGTCGGCCATAATCGATTGGCAAGCATCGCTAATATCGGTTCTTAACTGCTCGCTCCACCCCGCCGACATTCGAACGGCCCACTTCTCCTCATCCTGAGCCAAGAAGTCGTAAATGCTAAATATGGCTGACAAATGCTTGGCGGCTCTCCCTATCTCCCGGGTTAGCCTCACGTAAGCAAACAACACCTGCGGAGCATGCTCATAATCTTTTAGGCAAATCTTACAATTCCGAAACACTTAACAATTCCTGCTCTAGCTTATGAATTAATGTTTTTACATGAAGATCTAAATTAGGAATTTCTCTTCTTCTTAATTCCCTCTGTATACTTCCAAAGTATAAATCTTTATTTATTCGCTCTGCCTCCGTCATATATTCAGGTCTTATGTTCTCATAATTAAAACTAATGAGAGGGAGTGGAGCATCTATAGTACTTATCACACCTTCGAGTGAACATAAACTTGCTAGACCTATTATCCCTTTATCAGCAGTTACTAATTTTGGAGATATAGAATTTAAGAAGCTATTCTCAAAAAAACTACGCTGTAATAACCGCAAATAAAAAAAATCCCACGCTGTGTTCCATGCATTAAGAAGTACAGGAACTTTTTTAGAGTCAAATTTGAATATCCTATCACCGATTTCTTGCATATTAGGGTTACCAAGAAGGTAATAGAACGCTACTTGTGTTTCCAATGCTAAATCAGCCATTAGTTCGTAGTTAACAAAATGAACATACTCATCGATTAACTTCAGTTTGTTAGATTTAGCCCTTTTTTGGAGTAACATTATCTTTAATACACTGGCATAACTTCCGGCCAATAATGGATTACTGTGCAGATGATCCAAAATTGAAGTAAAAGTAGTTACCTTCTCTCTGTACGGTGAGCCATTAAACGCTATGCCTGGCGATTGTGCATGAGAAATTATTTTCTCTTTATTCCAGGAATATTGATTCTCTAACGCTAACGACATCTTCTGAAACTGTACGTCATTGATACTAGCAAGATTGTAATCCCAACATGCTTCTTGTAAAGCAAATCCAAATATGGTGTCTGAGGTAAAATTAGTCAACAAAAAATCCCTAGTGGCTTCTAAACTATTGTTATTTAAGGATTTGGGTTTATAATAATACTTCTCCAAATTTATGGCAGTATTTGTATCCATAATAAGCGAAAGATGTTCGTAATCTTTCTTGTCAAAGACCCCAATATAAGCGTAATAATTATATTTATCCATAATAATACTCGTCATGTTTTTACTCCTTAATTGATTTTTTACCTAATAAAAAGAGCGCATCGTTTAACTACCCTACTTCAATCGCTTCTACCCGCTCCACCAGCGAAGAATAGCCCTTAACTGACTGCGCGATATAGGAAAGCACAGTATCACTCCAACCATAAATGTAAAAGGTCTGAGGATCTTGATCCGGTACCATTGCATGCCGGTACGGAGCAATATCCACAATAAATGCCTTCACGTCCCGGTTTACTTTCGAACGGTATAGTTTCAGCTGCTCATAAAACGGACTGCCGCTATTTTGCTGCTCATCCGTGATGATGATGATTTGATCTACCTTCTGCCGCTCTTGGATCAGCTTCCGAACAGGCGCACCTGTATCGGTTCCTCCACGAGCATGGATTTGCGCCGCCTGGGTTAAGATACTGTCTTTGCGGGAAGGCCGAGCATCCACAACCTCCGTATCAAACAGCCAGAACAACGAACTGCCCTGCGTCTTTTTATATAATGCCAATGCAAACACCGAACCGATCTCTAAGTACTGGCCGTTCATCGAGCCGGAGATATCAAGGAAAATTGCCGTCTTTTCTCCGAATTCAGGTAGGTTGTTGAATGTAAGCTCGGCAGCTTCTCGCAAAGCATCCCGTAACTCCGGATGATCCACCTGGCGGAAAGCCGTCGCTAACCGGAATGGCAGGATTTTAGCCTTCTTCAGTGCCTGTTCATCGGTTATGCGGTTCACGACATAGTCCAGGTTACGTTTTTCTTCCAAAACCCCGGCTCGCTGCAAAGCATTCATATGCCGGAGCAGCGCAAATGTCGGCATCTGGTAAAGCAGCGCTTCCCAAACGGCTTTGGACGGCTTGATTGCACCCGTAACCGTTTCATAAGGAAGCTTGCCACGTTCAATCCACGCGATCAGCTCTTCCTCGGTTGAGGCGAGCTTCAGATTTTCCAGAGCCTCGACTTGAGGCAGCAAGGCAAGGTTTGCCTCCAGTCCACGCAAATATCGGAACAATGCTTGCTGCTTCAAGTCTTCCGGCTTCGGATGTGCGGTTGCAATGGCATCACCCAGACTGTAGCCGCGTCCACGGCCGTTATATTTAATAGCCCAATATTCGGACACTCCGGCCAAGAAACGGTTTACCCGCCGCTTGACAGCACGGCCGCCCTCTCCACGCCCCATACCTTTCAATATCATTAGGAAGTCGGATAAATCGGAAGGAATCCGAACTACGAGCAGGAAGATCTTCGCAAACAAATCCGGTCGATAAATCGAGAGAACCGCCAAGCCAAACAACGGCTGCAGTCTCATAAAGCCCTCGTTCCGAGCAAATATAATTGCCTTAGCCATAAAATTCGGGTTACTGTTCGCCATCTCTTGATGAAGCTGTTCTGCATCGGATAGCAGTTCATTTTGATCCGCGTAAAAGGTATTACTCATGGTATTGGTCAGCAGCGTCTGTAAATACTGCTCCTCCAGAGATCTTGCGAATGCTGGATAGTGATCTTTATTAAATGTATTCGGTCTAAGCGAACCGAACAGTTTTTTTGCCATACTCATACTGGATTGACCTCCTCAAAGTTTTCGAAGAAAACTGGCATCGTAAGCATACGCTTTGTAGCAATGGTGAGGAAAAAGCGGGATAGGTTTGCTGCAGGAGTCGAACCTGCCGTATTGCCCGGGTTAAACATTGGTCGATTAAGCTCGAAGTAACCCATCCCAGCGCCTCACCAGCTGCTTAAGTTATATCTTAACGAAGCGAGGAAATGATTGAAAAGGCCGTTAGTGCCAAGACAGACACCATCAATACTTATCCCATATAAGTCGAAGGAACCCTTTCTGGCGCCTCGCTTCGCTATTCCTTTTTTAATGATCATCGAGGAAGTTGGTCGGAAAGGTACATGCTGCTCTACCAACTGAGCTATTCCTCCATTGGAGAAAGTTGGACTCGAACCAACGACAAGCCGATTAGAAGTCGAAGTAACCCTTCCATGCGCCTCGATGATCTTTTTAGCCGCCGCATAGTCGTATCGGCTTCTGTATCTATATTCGCTTATTTTTGGAGTAACGAACATGGCGAAAGTATTACGACTGGGCATAAAGTTTTCCATTTCATCCAGTTCCCTCCCCTGCTACAATGGAAGAAGATGTTTCATTTGAACGGGGGATACCTTTGGCCAAGGAAAGCTTTGATAAAGAAGTTCAATTCCTGCGTATGTTGGTGCTGACAAGTGGTGCGTTCAGCAGGCAACAATTCGCAGAAAGATTGGGCATTTCCGTCCACACTTTTGATAAAACGATCAGGCGGCTCAAAGAGGTCGTCAGCTCCGTGCACCAGAACTTATCACAGGAACAGAGCAAAGAATTTTCTGAAACCCTTCGGTTCAGCTATTATGACTCCACTGACCCGCTGCTCTTGTTTCTGTTTCGCGCTAAATCCGTCAAGGAATCCGAAAGCCAAAGAATCTCACTGCTTTTAGCCGCGATGAATGAGCAGGTTTTGACTGCGATGAAGCTCTTGGACATATGCTTCAGCAGTCTGCCTTCCGATCTACCTCTGCCAGACGAGAAGACCATTCGGTCGGACCTCAAGTACTTGGAGAGGAAGTCGGAGTCATCAAGAGGGAGCGTGGTCCTCGCCCCTTCCGGTATCGCATTCAAGACGACTTGATTCGCAACTTATCGGATGAAGAGCTTCTCGATTTATATGATTTTGTAGATGTGATGGCGAACACACAGGTCCCTTCTGTTCAAGGTTACCTTTTGCGTGATGGGCTCAAGAAGCATCTTTTGCGCAATCAAGTCGAGCAATATGCTGTAGAACCATTTTTATATAAATATCACTATTACTCGCGGATCCTAGATGAGGCACATCTGTTCACGCTCTTCCATGCCATCCGTCACCGCCGCAAAGTCCGTTTTTTATACTTCTCACCGAAGTCTGAAAAAAGCTACGCCTCCAAAAACACCAATCCCCTGTTTGAACGGGATACGGAGGGCAAAGCTGAAAAGACGTTGCCCCTTAAGATTGTCTATGATCATCAATATGGAAGATGGTATCTCCTTTCCCACGGTAGGGAGGGGATTCGGAAATACCGAATGGAAGGAATCACACAAATCGAAGAAGATGAAACCGTGGACGAGACCTGGTATGAGGAAAAGAAAAGCGAGCTTGCCGAGAAAATACGCTACAGTTGGCTGATCGATACCGGACGTCCGGTGACGGTGCGCGCCAGATTTTACAATCCGGAAAGTTCTGAACCTAACTTCGTCAAAGAGCGGGTTATGCTGCAGGGACAGTGGGGACAGATTGTGTTTGAAGATGAACATTCATTTATTTACGAGATAACCGTAAACGGAACTACCGAGATCAAGCCGTGGCTGCGGAGTTTCGGTTCCAGCTGCGAGATTCTGGAGCCTGTTCGACTCCGCCGTGAAATGATTGCCGAATGGAAGGAGATTCAGTCTTACTATGAATCTGTTTGAGAAAATATTCAATCACCAGATCATCTCCCGGCTGGAGGACTCCGGTACCTTTATGGTCACCTCGCACGAACGGGCGTGGCTGAAGACCATGCTGGAGCATCCCGCGGCGACAGATGCTTTCACTGCGGACACTTTGGACATGCTGCGTTCAGCCCTCGAATCTGATCAGATGATGGATATTTCCCACCACTTGATTGAAAAAGCCCGTACAATGGAAAAGCAGGTCTACCCCCCGCTCCTGCGGCCTTTGCGTCGTCACATCATGAATAAGACGGGCATACGTATAACGTACGAGATCAAAGGTGGGCGTATAAATACAGAGCATTCGGGCTTTCCCTACAAACTGGAATACTCCATGGTCAAAAGAGAATGGTACTTGCTCTGGTATCACATCCGCCATCACGCCATCATGAGCACTAGGCTGAAGAAGATCCATTCTGTCACACCAGAACTTATTGATCCGTCGACAACGGAAAGCATTATTAAAAGGATCGGAAAAACTCTTGAATCGCGTAAAAGTAAAGTTGTCATTGAAATTGTCCGAATTTATAACTCTGAATTGTCCCGTATCCTGTATGCCTTCTCCAGCTTCGAAAAAAATGTGGAGTACGATATGGAGAACGATACCTATTTAGTCCATGTTTCTTTGCTTGGGGACGAAATGGAGTATTTACTTTCCAAGATCCGTTTTCTGGGGAAGCGGGTTCGGGTGGTTGAAGGCGAATATTTGAAAAGACGTATGTTGGAATCATCAACGAAAGCTTTGGAGCGCTACGGGGTCATTACGGCCGATGAGGAACTTTCTTCGTAGTTGGTAATGAATTTTGCTGTTGGAGGAGAAATATGGAGGACTACATAAAGGTCAATCAAACAATCATTACGTTGATTCAAGGAGACATTACGAAAGTAACAGCCGACGTAATTGTTAATGCCGCGAACACAAGCTTACTTGGTGGCGGTGGCGTGGATGGTGCAATTCATAAGGCTGGTGGTAAAAGCATTCTTGAGGAATGCGTAAAGATAAGAGAACGACAAGGAGGCTGCGCTGTCGGTGAGGCAGTCATTACTACGGCAGGCAACCTTCCCGCATCCCATGTCATCCATACGGTAGGTCCTGTATGGAACGGCGGTAACAACAACGAAATTGAAAAACTCAAGAGCTGCTACAGAAAATCCCTTAGCCTTGCCTCGGAATATAAAGCCAAAAGCATTGCTTTTCCAAATATCAGCACGGGGATTTACCGTTTCCCCAAACAGCTCGCAGCTGAAACTGCACTTGAGGCTTTGTTTGATTATTTAAACCCTATGAGTGTCGAGCAAGCAACAATCGAGCAAATTTATTTTGTCTGCTTCGATGATGTGAATTTTAATATATTTCGTAATAAACTCGTTAATGCTTTATGATTGGGCAGTGCTTTAATATGGAATTATTAATTTTGTATTCTGATTAAAGGAGTTGATCAAAATGATGGAAAACAGTAAGCCATCCGGCGATCTGGCTTTTAAAATAGTGAGAACCATTTTGGATGACATTCTGGGGAGATATGCACTAGATCGAATGATCATTGGCGGTCCAGACCGTAAGGATCAAGAGATTCTTGCTTCAATGTTTGAAAAATGGAGACATCTGGTTTCCCGTGAGCTGCATGCAAAAGGCATCGTTAGTGAAATTTATTCTCCAATGGAACTACATGAAATTGAAAAGTTAAGTCTTTTTGATCTGCTCGAGCTTCGAGAGGAATATTTGAGATTAGAAGGTGAAATGGTTTGATTTATTAATCGAAAGGGATATACTCATATGCAGCTCCATCTTCAGGTGATCCATCCACTTGGTTCGAAGAATTAGCAGAATGGCAGTAGGGGTATTGCTGGATAAATAAAGAAGGTATTGCAATGGATAAAAGTTGAATTTTGAAAGGAAGATGATAACATGGGCCCTCAGAATGAAAATAAGCGGGTTAATAAAAGCATATTTCTCGAGGATGCTATTTGTCCTATATGTGGCGGAAACGTTTACATAGATGACGGATACGGTTCGATGGAATCACAAGAATACTGTATAGTCGACCGCAATCATTATCGATTTTTTAGTAATTCGTTTGTCACAACGCTAATAGTTAATGGTATGAAATTTGAGGACTTTCTCGATGCATCCGAATATATTGAAAGTTATATTAAGAAGTGATGAACCTGAATCAATTCCAGGCACATTACTATCAATAATTTTACATATCGTAGTTCCATACATTCTACTCCGCAAAGAATCATACATTCTACTCCGTGGAGAATCATACATTCTACTGGCGAGCAATAGCTTTCAAATACTCAATGAGATACTAAATTAATTCCTTTTCCTCATCACTCACGTCCTTTCAACCCCGATACTTTACCCGAATTACGGAAAACCTAATACCACTGTGTAGATCTAATACATAAATATAGTGGTTTGATTCCAACTCCTCACTTACTTTTCCAGCTTAAAACATTCCTCCATCTTCTGGCTTCCTCGATCCTTTGAATTCTTTCATTGCGCCGACTGACCCTTTGATGATAAGCTTCTTGCTCCGCGGGACTCATGGTCCTTAGCTTTTGAATTACTTCGCTGATATCTTCATCTTCCTCACTACCATTAGGCTCTTTCCGCTTTTGATGAACTCCCCAAGCAATACCATGTTCCCAAGCACTTTGGAGTTCATATGCTACTTTATCCGCAAGTTCTTCTGTCGGTAACTCCATTAACTGCTTATCGAAAACGCCGTCAGCTACAAGAACAAGAAACTTACCGTCTCTGACTACCGATTTGTACAAGGTTCGGTCTCCTTTCACAGAATGCATTCAAACCATCTTACTCTTACCATATAAAAGCCATCTCTGGGTGTCAATGAATCCACTTACTCGGTATTAAGCGTGGCGTTTGCCCCAGATGGAAAGAAACCACTCTTGGCAATCCACAATTCGCTGCCGCGTGATGATCAGGATGTTTGGGGAGGCAGCTTAGATTCTCATGGGTAACAGTACGTCGATTTTACGAAATATGATAAGTATTAAATTCCCCTTTAAATCCGCAGGATTTTATTACCTCTTCATACTCCTTACGTTGTGCGATACTATCATAGTCATTCAGATACCATGTAACATTTGCGGTAGGTAGGTTACGACATATTTTTTGTATATATATTTTGTCAACTTTTGAAAATGAAAACCCATAAGAGTAAATATTTTTCACTGATTTTGAAATGTTTTTAAAAAAGTCTTGATTTACTTTAATTGCATCTGCCGTGTTCTTACGAAGACTGCGTTGCATGTCTTGTAGCGAATCCTCAGAGCCAACATTGCGACTCATATTCTCATCGTAATAGTCTTTATCGTTCCCGTGCCCAAACAGTAGTTCTGCGCCTTGTTCCCCATGAATATGACAAACGTTCATTGCCCCGTACAATTCTTCTAATGTCATTGTGTAGTTAAATGTTAGGAAAAGATCACTTTCTTTAACTATTAATTTCTCAAAATCAGGTTTTGAAAGTATATCAGTAATCTCAATTGTGTCGATCCAATCTGAGAAATATTCCGTTATTTTTAAAATCGCTCCAACAAGGTTAGCAGCTAAGTCCTGATTCCTATAAACTTCGTGATAAGGATTATCGTCCTCACCCGCGCTCCAACCATCAAAATAATCGTCTAAATCTAAAATATCAATTGATGTTTCGAGATCACTCCATTTCTCACCTTTTGGCTCAGCATTGGTAATAATTGCACTGAGAAAACTTATAACAATATCATCGTTGTAAATTATATCCCCATCAGGCGATATGCTGGATTCTGGCATCACAAATTCATCGAAAGGTGCATCAGGATAAGTATCAATAAGATATTGATGAAAGTCCTCATACGATATTTTCATTCCATGCGCAAGATCGAAGCCGGTACCTATTAGAAATAAACTACTCATTCTTTTTCTCTCCTCACCGAACTTCGCTTCGCCCAACTCCATACACTTATTACAGTTCAATAAAACTAACTATACCAGTAATATTCAATAATTAGCAGATAAATTTGGGAATCTCACGAGACAAAAACTATACCGATTTTATGACTGCCCCCATAAAAGCGAAAGTACCATCGATAGCGTCAACAAGACGGTAGCAACGGTACTGTTAAGATTTTAGTGGACAAGTTTAATCTGAGAACGAACTGAACCTCTGTTCCGCATTAAATGTTATCGTTTTGTATGGAAAAGGGTTCGATTTTCCGAACCGCGGTTCGGTAAATCCACAATTTGCCGCCGCGTGATGCTGAGATTGTTTGGTGAGGTGGCGTAATAATCCTCCATAGCTAATCAAGCCACTCAACAAAATCTGAAAACTGTTTTGTAACTTCCTTCAATAGGTTAGCAAATCTTGAATTCTTTTGCCTTAAATGAATTACTAAAGTATCTATCGCTCTCGTTGCAGGAATCATAACCCATTGATGTGCCCAGTTTAATATTTCTTCATCTTTACTGATTAAAGCTAAAGTTTGCTGTCCTTCTCCATCATCTTTAAAAGTCTTTACTTTATACTCAAAAAAATCATCCATCTCCATACAAACAACAATCCATCCTTCTAAACCACGAGAGGAGTCGTATTGCAAAACCCGATGTTGTTTTACATCTGTTGGATATTCTGTCCTTAAATCTGAGGTTGTACCATCCCAAATTTCAGTTCCTTGTGCTTTCCATTCTTCTGTCAGACTAAAACAACTTATCGTTTTTGTTAACTGTACCCCTCGTTTTTGATATTTCACTTCTTTCTTTTGCACCAATCTCGGTGGTACCAAAAACATCATTTCATATGGCTTATTTCCATCTTCTTCACATTGGTGGACTAGCCTTTCATTTAATAATTTATCATATGGCCTAGTGGTTATTATGACTTTGCCTCCTGGAAGATCTGTCGACGGATCCACATCCCAGTTTAACCCAAAATAATCAGAATACGCCTTGTTGAATCTACATAGGTTAGCCTTTTGCCTTAGTGATTTCCGTTGTCCTTTTGTATCT
This sequence comes from Paenibacillus filicis, assembly GCF_038070315.1. NCBI lineage: Bacteria > Bacillati > Bacillota > Bacilli > Caryophanales > Paenibacillaceae > Paenibacillus > Paenibacillus filicis. The sequence goes on from NZ_JBBPCC010000017.1 coordinate 105,051, forward strand.
ATGTGACTTTCAATTCCGCGTGTCCATTGTGATCTGCGAATTCCACGAACTAACTGATCCACACCGTCAGCTATTATGAACTGATTAGATTTAAAAACGGAAAATAAGATTTCACGTTCATTCTCCGGCCAGTCCTGGGATTCGTCAATAAATATATAGTCCCAGTCCAAATGCTCATGTTCCTTCTTCATCAAACTTTGAACATCTGTCTCTGTTAATATGCCTTGCTTTATATAATCAATTAGTTCATTCTTTAGGGATTCATATTCACTAAGAAAGAATCGTTCTTCAAACTTAAGTAATTCTCTAGCTATTTCATCTTCGCTAACTTTCGTGATATCAGGGTCTTTCAACAATTTATGCTTAAACTCTTGCTTAGCTTTTTCTAATGATGTATTAAATACCCCAAAGCCTAATAATAAATCAAATAAAAAGGAATGGACAGTTCTTACTTCAATTGTTGCTTCGGCAATATCGTTCTTAATCCCAGCTAGAGCAATTAGTCGTTTAATATCTGAAACTAGTGCTTTATTGTATGTTAAAATCAAACATCTATGATCTTGTTCACAAAGGTCATAAGCCATATGTAATAATTTGATCGTTTTTCCTGTACCAGCTCTTCCTCGAACTACTACTAGTTTGTTTCCTATTGCTTGAGCATATTGCTGATCTTTTAGTAGTTTTTTAGTTATACGTTCTAATCGACTTCTTGTAAGCTGACCAACATCTTTTTGTATATCGGAAAGAAACGAAATGACATTATTAAAGTCACCCATTAATGGGTCAAATCTGTCAAATGCCGTGAATGAATAATACCCTTTGAAGTATGAAGGAAAATTTTGCAAGCAAGCTAGCTGCAGCACTTCACTTAAAGAAGGTTTAGCCCATAAATAATTGTGTGGTAATGAAACACTATTCGGCTTTTCCATATTACGAAACCATATAAAATTACAAATACGTGGATCGCGTTTTAGTTTGATTTTATCTTGCAAATATCTTAACAATGAATATTTCTGCTCATTAGATTGGACTGTTGCATTATGAAAATTATTATTTTTGTACCGAACAAATGCCTGACCTCCTTGAAACATTACCCTGTCAGACGGATGATCCTTGACTTCAATGCAGAAGCAAAAATTATTAAAATATACAGACCTTTCTGCATGTTTCTCTTCTGTTCTATCTTTCATAGCTCTAGAGCTAACTTTTCTTCTAAATCCTTTATCAAATTGACCAACAACAACAAGATCAATATCTTTTACTTTTTGTCCAAAACATGTTACACCAACAGCAATAATAATCTTTCCACTTTCGCCAATTAAGAGATCTTCCTTAAAAACCTTGGCTAATTGCTCTGCCGCCTCATACTCAGGTCCACTATTATTACCTAATATAGTAACTTCCATTGTAATAACAACCCCTCAGACTTAACATTGTTAAATGCGTATAGCTAATAAATTCACTATACCATAATAATCCATATGACAGATTATGGATTACCTTTCGTATTATGCAATGCTAGTCAGAAATATTATATCGCTCGCTGATTGAAACCACTATTAATCCTAGCCCAGCATTAATAGTTATGGTTTTTCACTACATAACATTCAATTTAGCGAATTGCTTGCTTACAACCCCAAAAAGATGCATAAGTACCGTCAAAATCGTCTCTAAGACGTAGCTGACGGTTCTACACAAATTGAAGCGTGGCGAATCCCTGTCCAACAAGTTGTTTTGTATGGACAAGGGTTTGATTTTCCGAATCGTGGGTTGGCAAATCCACAATTCACCGCCGCGTGATGCTTAAATTATTTGGGATAGTAGCCTAGAGTCCTACCAACCCACTTCTTTAGCTACCCGCTTAACTTAATTGACGAACTTATCATCTTCTGTTCCGAGTCAGTTTCTTAGAGCCCCTCTTTCGATAACAGTTTCGCTTTTAGGATATCCAACATCTCCGCCAACAACGGATACAACATTTGAATATTCTTGCTCGCATTAACCATGTTATTAAAGTGACTCCATTCACTATCGACACGATGAATATAATTTTCTTTCACAATATGATGAAAATTATCCTGTCGTAGTTGATGTAACTCTTTGTATTCCTCCGTTTCATATATGGATAACGCATGAGATAACAATTCAGGATTTTTACCAGGCTGATCAGAGTAGTGCCGTATAAATTGCTCGAAGGTACTGATTTTGCCCAAGCCAGTATACTGATGTAAAATAACTGCCAATTTATCAAATACAGAATAAATTCGAATTATGGCAGACTCGATAAAATACGTATAGTCCATATTCTTAAAATATACTGTAACATCATGTAGCTCTTGGTCTGTCTCTTTCGCTCTTCCAATTAAATAACACGCATAACGCAGAGAATTTGTGGCCTCATGTAATCTAAAAATAGGATCAGTATGTCGGAGAATATACTTCGATTTCTCATCCAATTTTCTAAGATATGGTGCAGCGACCGGCAATAACCCGGTGATATCAAAGATCAGGTTGGAAAGAGATTTAAACGAATTTTCTAACCGATTGTACAACTCCCCAGCCATTTCTGTAGGAATTAGCTTATTAATTTTTACACTATTTATGGGGATACTCCATCTAAATCGAGCCAAGTCAATTGGTTGAATGCGAATGAAACATTCCTTTTGGAAACGCTCAATAAAGAAATGTATAACCTCATATAATGCTTTTACGTTTAAGAAACATGATTCTGCTAATTGCTTCAGATCATCATCCTTTTCATACTCTACATGGACAGAGAGCTCATGATCATTGCCTATTCGAATAGCTTCAATCGCAGATAAATGATTTTTCTCCACTAAATCTTTGAGTAATCGTAACACTTTACTTTTTGCAAATACTTCATCCTTCTTTATTACTTATAGATCTGGCTATATTTCCAAGAGCGGTTGTTAAAATCGTATCCATAAACCAATCCGGATAAACGAAGTGTTCTTTCCCATACACCTATTATGTGATGTGATGCATTAGCAAGAAAATATCGCGAACTAAAAAAGCTTCTATCATCTTTTTGACTTAGTCGTTCTTCATACAGAGAAATTTCACATGCAGCTAAATAAGTATACCTGTGGATATCCTCAAGAAGGGAAAATAGAAAACCATGATAGGAATGTTGGAATCTTGCTCTCTCCATTGCTTCGTCTGTATAGCATGTATTCTCCTGTTCTAAAAACTCATCCCTTGTTTCTATACAAATCGAAGCCGCTTTGTCAAATAGTGGGTTGATCCACTCATTCTGGTTCATTACGTCCATACATCGCTGCTTAAGTTCTTTCAATCTATTACTCATTTTGACCCCCTGCAAATAGCGATAATAATCTGCCGCCGATGGATACACATAGGAATGAGCTTGTCGGCTGCGCGGTGCTTGTTCAATGACTACTGGATGTCCTTGAGAACCTTCGGTTCTTATCCCGCTCCGCCAAGATTTCCTCCTTAGAGACTTGTTGGAAATCCAAGACGAAAATCCAGGGTTTCACTTTTTCATAGTCCAAAAGGACGTAATTGTATCCTTCATGGAACCGGACACTGGGGTATCGGATAGCATCGAAGCCTGCTGATCGGGCCACATCCGCAACGAACCGAGTGAAAACGTAATGTGATTTATGCCAACCCTCCCCCTCAGCCGGAGAACTAAGCAACGAAGACCACTGGATGGCTTGAATAATGCTATTCTCCTCAAGCTGTTCATCCATCAAATCGAGAACCTTCAGTGGCTCGGATACCTCGATTCTCCCTAGCATAATACCCTCGTTTGGCATCCGCATTTCATAGAAGCACGTCACGAGATCCTCAGCCAAGTAATATACTTGGTTGCCAGCATGATTGTACCTTCCTTCGGCAATGATCCCTCTTTTGGGTGCCATAAAGTCGATACTGGAGAAGCTATGCTTGGAGTCACACTTTCGCGCTCTGAACATTGGAGCTGGAAGGCTGATTACTGGGGTATGCTTAGATAGTCGATGGATTTCATCGAACACAGTCTGAGCAAACGGATGACTCAATAATAAAAAGGGGGTCTGTTCAGCAAGAGTAGCGATTTCCTCTACATCTGTTTCAAAACGAGTGGGCACATCAAACTTTAGCTCATAGGGACTGAAGAACTCGGTAACGGGCCCCCCGCAATGTGGGCATGTCATCTGTTGAACGAGATAATAGAACTCCGATTCCGTGAAGGCATCACATAATCGAGTCCCATGATAAAAGGAATCCAACGTAATCGTATTTCGTTGAAAATCTTAATCCCGGTTATTTATCCCGGGCCATGTTCGAATAAACTCCTCTGCGCAACCCTCGCAATAAAAGGTGTCCGCATTAAACCACGATTCCAGCTCGATATCGAAAAGCATGGACATTTCTTCGAACCGCTCATCCAGTTCCTCCGTTATTTTCTGTGCTTTCATAGCGCTGAGTCGCCCCTCTCCTGTCAACAAGCCGATGACCGTCTCCCTTACGATCCGAAATGGAAAACGGCTCCTTATAAAAAAGTATCATTTCCATATTCGTACTTGGAATGATTCTTGGGAGATGATGCAGTTCATACTCAGAATTATCACTTTCCCAAGACCAACAACATTCGATAAACGACTGCAAAAGCGGACAAGGATACTCAAACCTGATATTCATCCACATTCAACTCCGGAACCAGGTATGTTTAACGGACATCATTTCAGCCGCCTTCCCCGTTCAATATGTACGCTTATTCGCTTGCTCCTACTATAACGATTTTAGCAAGCAAAACAGCAAAAATCCACAACCTGATGGGGTTGTGGATTTACATGGTGGAGGCGAAGGGAGTCGAATTGAAACACCCGAAAAAGATTTAGGCATCCCCCAATTAATCTATTAATTTCGTCAACAATCAGTCAACTCTACTTTTTTTAAGCCTCTGTTTCACACTTCCATCCCATCTGTACTACTCCCCAAACCCGCTCCACCACTGTAATCTCAGCCCTCTGTACCATTCCTCACCAACAAAGCCACAGATTCTACGTGAACGGTATGCGGAAACATATCCACCGGCTGCACCTCCACCGTCCTATACCCGCCATCCTCCAGCACTCTCAGATCCCGTGCCAGCGTCGACGGATTACAAGACACATACACCACCCGCTCCGGCTGCATAGCCAGGATCGTCTCCAGCAGCGCGGCGTCGCAGCCCTTGCGCGGCGGGTCGACGACGATGACGTCGGGGGCGATGCCCTGCTGGCGCCAGGCCGGGATGACGACCTCGGCGGGGCCGGTCTCGAACTGGACGTTGCGCATGCCGTTCAGCTGCGCATTGGCGCGGGCGTCGTCGATCGCCTCGGCGACGATCTCGACGCCGTAGACCTTCCTCGCCTGCTGGGCGAGGAACAGGGAGATCGTGCCGATGCCGCAGTAGGCATCGATCACGGTCTCTTCGCCGGTCAGCGCGGCAAAGTCGAGGGCCTTGCGGTACAGGACCTCGGTCTGTACCGGGTTCACTTGGTAGAACGATCGCGCCGAGATCGCAAAGCGAATGTCGCCGATCGTATCGTAGATTACGTCACGGCCCCACAGCACGACCGTGCGGTCGCCGAAGATGACGTTCGTGGTCCGCGTGTTGATATTCTGACAGATGCTCGTCACGCCGGGCACGGCCTCACGGATCAGACCGACCAGCTCGTCCCGGTGCGGGATGGACTCGCCGTTGGTGACCAGCACGACCATGATCTCGCCGGTATGGAAGCCATAGCGGGCGACGACATGCCGCAGCAGGCCGCGGCCCGTCTCTTCGTTGTACGCGCGGATGCCGAGCGAATCGGCCGCTTGCTTGACGACGCGGACGACGTCGTCATTCTGCTCGTGCTGGATCAGACAGGCGTCCATGTCGATGATCCGGTGGCTGCCCTGTGCATAGAAGCCCGCGACCAGGCCGCCTTCTTCACTGCCCGGTCCCGCAGGGTTGTAGCCGATTGGCACCTGGGCCTTGTTGCGGTAGCGCCAAGGCTCGCTCATGCCGAGCGTTGGGTGAACGACGATACCCGTCGACTCACCCTCGCCCTCACCCGCCACCTGCAGCTTGCCGATCCGCTCCAGGTTGTCCACCACGAGCTGGCGCTTCCAGCGGAGCTGGGCGTCATAGCTCAGGTGCTGGAGCTGGCAGCCGCCGCACTGGCTGTAGATCGGACAGGGTGCGTCGACCCGGTCGGGGCTCGCCTCGACGATGCCGAGCAGCTTGGCGTAGCCGTACTGCTTCTTCAGCTTCAGTACCTTGACGCGGACCTTCTCGCCCGGCAGCGCGCCTTGCACAAAAAGGGTAAAGCCGTTCACACGGCCTACCCCTTCCCCGTCATGTCCGAGGCCGACGATGTCAGCCAGATACTCTTCATTCTTCGCCACGGGAAGATCGCGCAGCTCTGCACCTTGTGCCGCTCCGGGCGACTGTCGGCTTGCGCCGCCGCGGCGTTTGGATTTATTCGTTTTCATGCTCGTTATCGTCTCCGGTCTTCGGTTTCCACAGATTCATCAGATTCAGCGGATTATTGTTCTTGTAGGTCGTCTGCCCCGTCTCATCGACGAAGATGTTCAGATGCTGAGGCAGGTTGGTGAAGATGCACGGCAGCGTGCCGCCGAATTCGCCGTCCAGGTTGAGCTGGACATAGTCCGGCGAGGTGACCTGGATATGCTTGGTTTGCAGGTAGATCACATGCGAGTCATTCAGATGCTCGCCGCGCAGCGCCAGCGAGACGACGCGGATGAACTCCGCGAGGTTGCACTTGCGCAGGATCAGCACGTCGAACAGACCGTCGCTGAGCGACGCATCCGGCGCCAGGCGCTCGAAGCCGCCGACGGAGTTGCTGTTCGAGATCAGGAACAGCATGACCTCCTCGTGCAGCTCGACCTCTGGCGTTCGGATGTAGACCTCGATCGGACGCAGCCGTGGCAGCTTCTCGAGGCCCTTCATATAGTAGGCCATCTGGCCGATCATCGTTTTCAGCTTGCTGGGCACCTCATAGGTCAGCTCGGTCATCGAGCCGCCCCCGGCGATGTTGATGAAGTAGCGCTGATTCACCTTGCCCACGTCGATCGGGCGCGCGTGCTGACGCAGGATGACATCGACGGCGCCTTCCCAGTTGCGGGGGATGTTCAGCGCCCGGGCGAAGTCATTGGTCGTTCCCAGCGGCAAAATGCCCAGCGGCGGCCTGTTCTCTTTTTCGGCCATCCCGTTGATAACTTCATAGAGCGTACCGTCCCCGCCCGCCGCGATGACGATATCGAAGCCCCGCGCCACCGCATCGGCGGCGGCCAGTGTAGCATCGCCCTCCCCGATGGTCGCATGCGTGCTCGTCTCGAGTCCGCCGCGCTCCAGCCGCTGTAAGATCTCCGGAAGACGCTTCTTCATCTCTTCGCGTCCCGAAGACGGATTATAGATCAACCTTGCCCGTTTGGCCCGTTCTGCCATATCTGCTCACCCGTTCACCCCAAGTAATAACGCCGTGCGGCGCCCTGACCCTTGACCCCATGTTAACCTTTACTTATGGATTCGGCCCTGCCGTCAAAAATCCTGTTCCCACCCGGCGGACGTCATCCTACTTATTTAACCGTTCCTGCGTCACTTGCCACGCACGCACGGACTGGTAGCCCTTTCAAGCCGCAATGCCTTAATCTGCGTCCAGACTAACTGCGATCCATTACCCGTCAGCAGCCTCTGCAAGCATCGGCAAAGCTCAGAGCCGTGCTATCCCGCATACCCGCACTGTTCCAGCATCCCGGCGATCTGACGCTCCATCCACAGGGACACACCCGGATGCGGCAGCAGCGACTGCCCGTTGTAGCGATATTCGCATCCCTCGAAGCGTTCCGGGATCACCTGCCCGGTAAAATACCCCTCGCTGAGGAATAGCGGAGCGACCAGCACCGTGCAGCCCGGCAGACGGCGGCTCCAAGTCCGCAGCTTCCACCCGACCTGATCGGGCAGCAGCATCACGCCGTCCGCTCCGGCATAGCCGCCGAGCGTCTGGATGCGAGCAGCCAGCTTCTCCAATCCCTGCCGCCAGGCAGTATGGAAGCCTTTCTCTACACTGCCGTGTCCGACGAGGAGCACAAGCTCCTGCTCAGGACACTCGGACAGCGGACTCAGCTTCTCATGCACGATCTCGGCGATCAAGGGATCATCGTCGATCGGCTGGGCGAGGTGAATCGCGGCCTTGATCCGGAAGGGCTCCATGTCGGTAGGAAGCAGCGGCGACAGCTTCATGCCGAGTGCATAGCTGATCTCATCGATATGTGTGCTGCCGGAGGAGACGAACAGCGGGATGACGATGATGTCCGTCACGCCCTGCGCCTCCAGCATGTCGATGCCGTCCTGGATGAGCCGTCCCTCGACGATCTCCAGATAAGCGGATACGATCAGAATTCCGGGCGGCAGCTGCACCGCATGGACGGCCTCGTCCACAAGCCTTACCCATTCCTCGCTCCGGGAGCCGTGACTTATGACTAATATCCCGTATTTTACCACACTGCACGCCCCCTCTCCAAAAACGAGCCGAGTTTTTCGCACATGAACACGAAAAATCCCGCTCAGCGGCGATCAACGCGACCGAGTAGGATTCGCTTCTTGCTATGTTGCCCCCGCCTGAGAGGCCGGGTGAAGCCGGTGTTCTTCGCTGCTGCTGAGATCACCCAGGACTCAGAGCTAAGAAAGCCTCTGTTGACGCTGCACATCTGCCCGGCCCCCGGAGAGACTGCTGATCATCCAGACAGCCGAGCTCCTTCCGGCAAAGCAAAGAACTGATCCGGCCTTCCGTTGCCTGCGCGCCGTTACAGCCTCCGCCGCTTGTCCAGGGCTATCCTCAACCTCACGCCTGACAAACGCTGACAGGCTGCCCCATTGTCCTCCGCAGCATGGCCCCGAACGACGGTGCAGCCGCCAGCCTTGGGCACTAACAGCTCTAGCGTCCGAGCCGCTCCAGCGTCATTTTATAGCCGTCATTGCCATAGTTCAAGCAGCGCTTGACCCTGGAGATCGTCGCCGTGCTGGCGCCTGTCTCCGCTTCGATCTGATTGTACGTATTGCCCTTGCGCAGCATACGCGCTACCTCCAGACGCTGGGACAGCGACTGAATTTCGTTCACCGTACACAAATCGTCAAAGAATACGTAGCATTCCTCTATATCCTTGAGCGTCAAAATCGCTTCGAACAGTTGGTCTATCGCTTTATCGTTCAACTTCTTCAATTGCATTAACGTTCAACCCCTCGATGATCGATCAAACCCTATCTTACTCTGAAATGGGTTCGGTTTACAATGGAATCACACACCAAACACTCTAGTATTCGACGCGCCTATCTAAAATCCTTCCTTTTCGTAAGTATAACATCACTTTTAAGCGATAAAGTGCTAAATCCCCAATAGGCCAAAATCTACAAACCCGTGACAGGAGTCCATACCATCCATTTGCCTAGCACATACATTATACAAGAAAACCGATGATGGATGAAAGTCCGCCGCAGCAGGACTGCGAGATTTTGGATAAAGGAATGAACAGCCATGACATGGACGAAACAAACGATCGGCAACCGCGGCATCGTTCCGCGAGCCTCAGCCCTGCCGGGAGGCCGTGGAAGAGCGCCTTATGGCTACGGCTCACGACCGCCGGTGCAGACGCGGAGCTTGACGCAGGGAAGCTATGCCGATTCCAGCCTCTTCGGCAATTACCCGGGCCTCGGAGGCGCGGAGCTGCCGGTTCAGCAAGCAGCGGCCCTCGTGCCGCAATCTGTCGCCCCGGCCCAGGGAGGCGGCGGTGCGCTCTCCGGTCTGGCCTCGATATTCGGAGGCGGGGGGAGCAGCGCCGGAGGAAGCGGCAGCAGCTTTAACATTCAGCAGATTAAGCAAGTTGTCGACCGGATGGGCGGCATTGACGGGATCGTCGACACCTTCGGCAAAATGCAAAAAATGGTCCAGAGCGTCCAGCAGATGGCGCCGATGATCAAGCTGCTGATGGGCTCCTTCGGCAAAGGGAAGAAAGCCGCGGCAGAAGAGGAAGCCGAAGAAGCTTCCCGCCGCAGACGGCGCCGCAAGCGCAAGACTGCCGGAGCACGCGGCCGCAAGCGGAGATCACGCCGCTAACGGCCGAAGCCGGATGGCAGCTCGAGAGGGAAGCCACGCTCTCCCCTCCATTCTGTAAGGCTTCAGCTGAAGCGCGGGGAGAGACCGGCAGCAAGGCCAAGCCTTATCAGCCTTGCTGCCTGAAGCTCCATATAAGCTATAAGCTTTGGCTGCTCCCGGTCATTTTGCCGGAGGCAGCCTTTTTTCTTGCCTGGTCGTTCTGCTTGTGTCTGGGACAAGCCTTCCCTGCCACGCTCTTCCGATCGGCCATGCACCTTCTGGTATCTTCCACTTTCTATATTGACACAACCGTCAACCAATGCTATATTTTTAACTGACACAACCGTCAATTAAACTAATTCCAATACTTTGGAGGTTCACCATCATGTCCCCTCGCTCGCCCGAGCAGAATGAGAAAATCCGGGAGGAACGACTCCAGCAAATCTTGAAGGCCGCCGTGCAGGTATATCTCGAGAAGGGCCTGCATGCTTCAGATATCACAGATATCGCCAAGAAAGCCGGATTGGCCCGCGGGCTCGTGTACTACTACTACAAGGACAAGAATGAGATTTTTCGCGCCATGTATGAGCAGTTCATCCGTCAGGCCAAGGATTACAGCCTGTTCACCCTGAACGCCGAAGTCGATCTGCTCGCCAAGCTGCGAGCCTATGCAGGCTTCTTCCTCGTGTCGGCCAAGATGAGGCCCCATATGGTGCTGGTCTACCGGAATATGTGGCAGGATATCCCTGTTATTTTCGGGGACGAAGCGCCTGAAATTCTGGCCAATCATCACGAGAATACAAACGGACCGCTCATCCAGCTGTTCGAGCAGGGGATCGCAGCAGGACGACTCAAGGCCTTGGACCCCAAGGTGATGTCATCTGTGTTCTGGGGAGGATTAGACGGGGGAATGGACGTATTCCTGAAGCATAAGCTTCCGTCGCAGGATGAAACCGATGAACTGATCGAAAACATGGTGACCATGATTTTGGACGGCATTACCATGCCCAATTCCAAAGGAGATGAACGCGCTTGAGTCCCAAACGTTTGAATGCTGTGATGGGCGCCCTGCTGCTCAGTCTGTTTCTGTCCTCGCTCGACCAGACGATTGTGTCTACGGCACTGCCGACGATCGTCGAGAAGCTCGGCGGCTTTGAGCAGATCTCATGGGTGTTCACGGTCTATATGCTGAGCTCGACCGCGATCATGCCCATCGTCGGCAAGCTGTCCGACATGTACGGGCGCAAGCGGTTCTATATCGCCGGTCTATTCACCTTCATTCTCGGCTCGGCGCTATGCGGAGTTGCGCAGGATATGACGCAGCTTATTATTTTCCGCGGCATCCAGGGGCTCGGGGCAGGCGGGCTGATGCCGATTACCTTCACCCTCATCTTCACCCTGATGCCGCAGGAGCGGGCCGGCAAGTTCCAGGCGCTGTTTATGGGCGTATTCGCTCTCTCCTCCATCGTTGGCCCCAGCCTCGGGGCCTTCATCACCACGTATATGAGCTGGCGCTGGAACTTCTACATCAACCTCCCGCTCGGTCTGATCGCCTTTGGCGTTCTCGCCTGGGCCCTCGTCGAGACGAAGGACACGGCTAAGAAACGCAAAATCGACTATGCGGGGGCGTTCTGGCTGATCACGACGACTGTCCTCACCCTGCTTGCGCTCAAGCTGGGCGGCGTCAGCTACCCTTGGGGTTCCTGGCCGATCCTCACGCTATTTGCCGGCGGGCTCGCCGGACTGCTAATGTTCCTGTACACCGAGAAGAGGGCCGAGGAACCCATTCTTCCCCTCGAGCTGTTCAAAAACCGCACGATCGCCGGCTCCAGCGCTGCGACCTTCCTGCAGGGCATGATCATGTTCGGATCGCTGCTCTATATCCCGATCTTCATCCAGGGCGGACTCGGCGGCGATGCCGGAGATGCGGGAAGCGCGCTCACGCCGATGATGTTCTCCGTCATGATCGGCATGCTGTTCAGCAGCGCCACGATGCGCTTCCTGAGCTGGCGGATGAGCACGCTGCTGTCGATGCTGCTCGCCGGAGCCGGAGCATTTATCGTCACCCTGCTGCCGCTCGATGTGAATCCATGGACGCTGCGCGCCGACATGCTGCTGCTGGGCATCGGCATCGGTATCCTGATGCCGATCTCGCAGATGGCGATCATGACGAATGCCCCGGCGCGCTTCCAGGGCGTGGCCGCTTCTACCGTCTCCTTCTTCCGCTCGGTGGGCGGGGTGTTCGGCTCTGCCGTCATGGCCGTCATCGTGAATCGGCATATGGCCTCCTCGATCTCAGCGGAAGCGCCCAAGCTGGGCATCCCGGCCGACAAGCTCGAAGCGTTCACCAGTCCCCAGGTGCTGCTGCATGCAGGCCATCAGGTACCGGCTCCTGTTCTGACCATGCTGAAGAATGCACTCGGCGATGCCGTTCACACGGGCTTCTGGCTGCTTGTCGCCGCTGCCCTCACAGGCATCGTGGTGTCGCTGTTCATGGGCCGTTCCCGCTTCGACCTGGAGGCGCACAAGCGCATGCAGGCCGCTTCAGCCTCGGCCTCCGGCGAGTCCAAGACAGCCATGGATATTGGCTAGAACGCGCGATCTGGTTAAAACAGACACAAGCCTGGCAAGCTCCCTTTGGAGAGTGCCAGGCTTGCTTGCATAGAGGAAAATTGCCCCTCGCTAATCCCCTTCGTCTCACAGTCTCACTCGCAGCCTCAAGTTCCACTGCCTCACCTTCCCCAGCTCCTCAGGATCGCCTCAACTTTCACCCGCTAAACCATAAACCTCCCTTATCTTTAATCTCCTGAACCAATAAGGGAATCAATAATTAAATATGCAGATGGCTTAAGGCACGAATATTTCGCCTACTAAGACAGGAGGGCCGGGAAAAGTAACCGGATCGGATTTTCTGCCTTGGTTAGCTGTACAGAAAACGGGGGTTTGATATAATCAGAGACAAAACAGCGAACGGAGGTTCACGAACATGCTAACCTTTCGAGATACCGAATACAGCTGCACATCCGAAGTTACCTTGAGCTTGATCAGCGGCAAGTGGAAAATCTTGATCCTCAGCTTCCTGGCCAAAGGCACGCTGCGCTTCAACGAGCTTCAGAAGCTGGTACCGGATGCGACCCAGCGGATGCTGACCTTGCAGCTGAGAACCTTGGAGAAGGACGGTCTGATCGCACGCACCGTATACGCCGTCTCCCCTCCGAAGGTAGAATACACACTAACCGAGTTTGGCCAGCGGCTGGTGCCGATGCTGAGCATGCTTTGCCGGTTTGGTGCCGATTACGTAGAAGCTCATGGCTCAACGGCTCCGGAGCCGCAAGCGTGATCTTTCAGATCCATTGGCCGCTTAAGCCTTCTTTAAGCTTCGATCAGCAAAAATTTCGCCCCGAAGCTTTTGCCCGATCTCTTGGCCGCCTCCAGATCATGCGGATGACTCTGTGCTAAGAGGATGACATTCTCCGGGTAGAGCTTTCCTAGCAGCGCCCACACGAGCAGAGGATTGCCGCCCGCCGAGATCCCGTGGATGCCGGATTCGCCGGTCACAAGTCCCGGCAGAGCCAGAACATCTAGGGCGCCGTGCGAGCGAAGGTCCGCATCATCCTCAGAGCCAGCTGTGCTCGGCAGAGGCTGCGGGACATATAGATAGCGGTGCCCTCTGGCGATCTGGCCCAAGTCCACCGCGAACTCCCCGGATTCGGCGTGCAGCCGGTACTGGAGTGTAGCCTGTCCTGCGGAGTCTGCCGGGTGGCTGGTGATTACGGCCTCTTGAATGCCTGCCAGCTCCGTCCCCGTCGCTCCAGGCTCGAACGGCTCTCCCTCGCCGATCGGAGAACGCTCCGCTGCGTAATAATCTTCCTCCTCGTAGACAAAGGCAACCGAAGGAGCGCCACCCGATTCCGGCGAGGGCGAGCCGACCGTCAGAACGGGATGCCAGCGAAGCAAATATTTCGGCGCTTGGACCGGTGAACGGCCTAACCCCGCTGGTAGTACCGTGCCCAGCCGATATTGGAAGCCGTAGCCTACAGCCGTCAGCTCCGGATTCAGCAGGCTTTGGGCCAAGCGGACGATATCCCGATGAGGCACCTTCTTCACCAGCAGTATAGACAGGAATTGCTCCCGGGCCTGCTCCAGGAAGCGAAGCCCCTTGCCCGGTCCGCTGTGCTTGATCTCGATCGCCACCTCTTCCCAGTTCTCGAAGGGCAGCAGCGCATCCCGAAGCAGGATAAGCTGATGCAGATATTCGTTGAACAGCTGCATCACGACCGGACCCCCAGCGGGTCCCGTTAGCAGGTCAACAACCTGAGGCGTCCATAAGTGCGAATCGCACCGGCTTCGCTGAACCAGTCTCTGAAGAGCTTCCTCGCCATAACGTATGAGCGCCCGTCGCCCCGATGAGAATTCTCTGGCCCAACGCGTCACCCCTTCCCCTATAGTCTGCGCTTGCCTGGAAAGCTCCAGCCTTGCAGCGTCTCCGAACGCCAGCGTACCCAGTGGCAGCACGGCTTCCCTGCCCGAGAGCGCTAGGCTGGCCTGAACGTTATCCAGCAGCAGCTCCGCCGAATCTCCCGCGCCTCCAAGCTGAGCGATAACGGCAGCCAGCAGCGTCCCTACTTCGCGGACGATATCCTGCGCACGGTACACCCCCTCCTCCAGCGTCCATTCCCAGACACCGGATGGATTCTCCCCTGCATGCAGAGGCCGCCGTTTCCGAAGCTCCGCTTCGACCGTCTCGAACTCGATTAGCTCCCCCCACCTGATCTCACCCTGTTCCCCTTTCAGCCGATATTCCGCCATGTCGGCACCTCCTCGTTGGATTTCGTCCATCATAGCAAGCCTGAATCGGAACCGATAGTACGCACTTTTTTGTTCGATGGTACCAAGAGTGATCCATAGGCACAGAAGTGTTCCGTGCAGACAAAAATGTGCGTACTGGTCAAACAGCGACTAACCTTTTATGATCAAATACGGACGCTAAACGTTCGGCAAGAGGGGGCAGGCTTTCCTTACGCCGCTTATGAGGGGCCCCTCATGAGACAGGTCGATCGGACGGATTCTCCCTACCCTTTAACCCACTTTACAACTAGGAAAAGTAAGTTTATCGACTTTAACAGATCTCTCCATCCCCCATATCTACATAAGGAGTCCGATACCACCATGAATAAGCGAACCGCCTTGATGCTTCCGCTATGGATGTCACCACTGCTGGCCCTCGGGGCCTGCTCACAAGCCCAGCCCCCTGCCGAGAAACCGCCCGTCAGTTCACAGGGGAGCGAAGGAGCCACCTACCCGATCCGCTCGAATGCGACTTTGACCTATTGGCTGCAATCGCCGACCACCTTGAAGGCGAGCATCCAAGAGGTGCCCTTCTATCAGGAATGGCAGCGAAGGGTCGGCGTGCCGGTCAAATTCTCCGAAGTATCCAGCGCACAGGCCAAGGAGTCCTTCAGCGTCCTGCTCTCCTCCGGCAATCTGCCGGATATCATCGAGTACAACTGGCTGAAGGATGTGCCCGGAGGACCGGAGAAAGCGTTGAAGGATGGCTACATCCTGAGGCTCAACGATCTCATCGACTCTCACGCTCCGAATTTGAAGAAATACCTGAAGGAGCATCCCGATCTGGACCGGCTCGTGAAAACTGACAAAGGAGACTACTATGCCTTTCCGTTTCTGAGAGAAGGCGGTCTAACCACCCAGTGGGCGGGGCCCGTATTGCGCAAGGACTGGCTGGACGAGCTGAAGCTGGAAGTGCCGCAAACGATCGAGGAATGGCACACCGTATTAACGGCTTTTAAGGAGAAGAAAGGAGCCAAAGCTCCGCTCACCATCATCAATCAGCCCAATGCCCTGCAAGGCTTTCTGGACGGTGCATTCATCGGCGCCTTCGGCGTCATCCGCGATTTCTATGTCGATAGCGGCGGCCGGGTCCAGTACGGCCCTCTCCAGCCCGGCTACAAGCAGTTCCTGACCACGATGAACCAGTGGTATCAAGAAGGATTGCTCGATGCGAATTTTACACAGACCGACCGCAAGGCACTGGATGCGAACATGACATCAGGCGCATCGGGGGCGAGCGTCTATACCGGGGCGACCATTGACAAGTGGGAGCTGGCGCTGAAAGCCAAGGACCCTGCAGCAAAGCTCGTATTCGCCCCCTATCCGGTGTTGAAGAAGGGGGATACCCCGATGTTCGGTCAGGAGGATTGGATGTACGGAGCGAGTGCCGCCGCAGCCGTCTCTGCCAAGTCCAAACACCCTGAGCTTGCCGTCCAGGCGCTCGATTATGCTTACAGCGACGAAGGCTACCTGCTGTTCAACTACGGGACAGAAGGGAAGACGTATACGCTGGAGAACGGCAAGCCGGTGCTGACCGATTTCATCAAGAACAACCCGGACAAGCTCTCCTATGTGGAAGCGCTCGCCCTGCACACCCATACCGTCAATCCCGGACCCTTCGTCGTAGCCAAGGATGTGATTGGTGCCGTCGCGGTACAGAATGAAGACCACAACTATAAGGTCTGGAAAACCGATAATCTCAAGCATCTGCTGCCTCCGGTGACAGTCCCGACGGAGGAATCCCAAGAATTTGCCCGCATCATGGCAGATATCCATACCCTGGTTGACGAAACCTCGCTTAAGCTGGTGCTTGGCAAGGAATCCCCAGGCGGCTACGACGGCTTCTTGCAGAAGCTGAACGCGTTGAATATCAAGCGGGCCATTGAGATCCAGCAAGCGGCCTATGACCGTTTCCGGCAGCGCTGATCCATGAGTATGCAGATAAGGGAGGATGCGATGAGTACGAAGGCCACTGCCCGCGCTCTGCGGCGGCAATCGGTCCGTAAGCCGCTGCGCCGGCGGATCGCGGAGGATTTCAAGCGCAACCGGCTTCTCTACGCCATGGCTCTCCCTGTGATCGTCTACTATGTCGTCTATCACTATGCGCCGATGTACGGAGCGCTGATCGCCTTCCAGAACTACAGTCCGATGAAAGGCTTCTGGGGCAGCGAATGGGTAGGGCTCGAGCATTTCCGCAGCTTTATCGGCAGCCATTACTTCTGGAGACTGCTTCGCAATACGGTGCTGCTTAGCCTCTATTCGCTGATGTTCGACTTCACCGCTCCCCTTCTCTTGGCTCTGCTGATCCAGGAGGTACGCAGCCGCTACTGGAAAACCGCCGTTCAGACGATTTCCTATATGCCGTATTTCATCTCGCTGATTGTCGTATGCGGCCTGGTGAAGGAGCTGACGAAAAGCGGAGGTCTGGTGAATATCGTCTATACCCTGCTGACCGGCTCGGGGGGCCAGGACATGCTCCAGGACCCTGGGCTTTTCCGCGGCATTTATGTCGCTTCGGAGATTTGGCAGCGGGTCGGCTGGGAATCGATCATCTACATGGCGGCGATGCTGGCCATTGATCCCGGCCAATATGAGGCCGCACGAATCGATGGAGCCAGCCGGCTGCGGCAGATGTGGCATATTACGCTTCCTGGACTTGCTCCGACCATAGCGGTCCTATTCATTCTAAGGATGGGCTACATGATGGAAGTGGGCTATGAGAAAATTATATTACTGTATCAACCGGTCACTTACGAGACGGCGGATGTCATTTCTACCTATGTATACCGCAAGGGGCTGCTGGGAACGGACTGGAGCTTCAGCTCTGCGATCGGGCTGTTCAATTCGCTGATCAATCTGCTCTTGCTCGTACTGGCCAATTACGTGATTCGAAGACGGGCGGGGGGCGGCTTATGGTGAAAAGAAATATAAACGCGGCGGACACAGTGCTGGATGTTATCGTCTATACGGTGCTGTTCTTACTCGTCGCGGTGACCGTATACCCTCTGCTTTACGTGATCTTGGCTTCGCTTAGCGACGGCGACCTCCTGCTCGCTCACCGGGGGCTGCTGTGGAAGCCTCTTGGCTTCAGCACGCTCGCTTATGAACGGGCACTGGCCAATCCTGCAGTATGGAGCGGATACTGGAATACGGTGCAGCTCGTGGCCGGGGGCATCGCGGTGAACCTGACCATGACTATTCTCGGCGCTTATGTCTTGTCGCGCCGCCACGTGCTGTGGAACAAGCCTTTGACGATTTTCGTCGTACTGACGATGTTTTTCCACGGGGGGATCATTCCGTTCTATCTGGTTGTGAAGGGAACGGGCGTCCTGAATACACTATGGGCGCTGCTGCTGCCCTTTGCCGTGAAAACCTTCCATTTGATCATCATGCGGACGGCTTTTCTGTCGCTGCCTGCTTCTCTCGAGGAGTCTGCCCAGATCGACGGCGCCGGTCACCTGACGATGCTGCTGCGTATCGTCCTCCCTTTGTCGATGCCGGTGCTGGCTGTGATCGTACTATACACGTCCGTTGACAAATGGAACATGTGGTTTTATCCGTCGGTCTTCATTCAGGACAAAGCGCTGTACCCGCTTCAGCTCGTCCTGCGCGAGATTCTGATCCAAAACTACACGGATAACATCTCCGCAGGCGTCAGCGCAGGAGATGTCCGCAAGGTCGGGGAAACGATCAAGTATGCGACGATAGTCATTGCCACCGTACCCGTGCTGCTCGTCTATCCGTTTCTCCAGAAGTATTTTGTTAAAGGCGCCCTGATCGGTGCCATCAAAGGATAAGACCTGGCTGCGCTTCTGCATTCACGCGCTTAATCATTTATCCGGTGAAAAACTAACATCACGAACAAAATAAAATCCGGCTTGCGCCCGTCAGGAGCGCAATACCGGATTTTGGATTGCCTTGCGTCGTATGAATACCCTTAACCTCTGCCCTTGATCGTCTCGAGCGGCTTATGATTGCCGTACTTCGGATATTCGCGGGTCGTAGGCTTCGCCCAGAACACCGCATTGCGGATGACGCGGCGGATTTCTTCATTATAATAAGTCGGATAAGCTTCGTGTCCGGGACGGAAATAGAAGATCTTGCCTTGTCCCCGGCTGAACGTGCAGCCGCTGCGGAATACTTCGCCGCCTTCGAACCAGCTGACCATGATCAGCTCGTCCGGAGCCGGGATATCGAAGTGCTCACCGTACATTTCCTCTTCCGGCAGGTCGATGTATTCTCCCAGGCCTTCGGCGATCGGATGGTTAGGAGCGACAACCCAGATGCGCTCCTTCTCGTCGGCTTCGCGCCATTTGAGGTCACAGCCGGTTCCCATCAGCTTCTTGAAAATTTTGGAGAAGTGGCCGGAGTGAAGCACGATCAGACCCATGCCCTGCAGCACCCGCTGATGGACGCGTTCTACGATCTCATCCTGTACATCACCGTGCGCTTTATGTCCCCACCAGATCAGTACATCGGTGTTATTCAGCACTTCTTCCTGCAAGCCATGCTCTGGATCATCAAGCGTAGCATAAGTGACCTGCACCTCAGCGCCCAAGCCCTCGCCGATTGCAGTATGTATGCCATTCGGATAGACGGAGCGAATATGCTCGCTCTCCTTCTCATGACGGAATTCGTTCCATACGGTAACGCGTACTTGCTGGCTCATCTTCCATATCCCTCCATAACTCGTTCTTGTTACTTTCAGTATATTGATTCAAATGGAGAAAAGATATGCTAAATTGTGCCCGTTCTTTATCCGATACTGCTATCCCCGGCAGGCCGTGCTATACTGGGTGGGATGAAACCGCAAGCCTGCGGCCTCGTCACTTGTCCATCAAGCTAGTAAAGCGAGGTAGCCGTCGTCGTGAAAACAATACTCCCCGGACAACCGGATGTTATGATTGAAGATGTGGTGTACCAGAATCCGCTGTTGTTTCTGAAAATATGGGAAATCGGCTATGATCCCCAGACTGAACAGCCGCATGAAGCGCCGGCCGGCGCTCCGGCTCTCCCGACAGACGAAGCCGACGTCTGCGAAGCCGTCAAGTCCACACCGGAAGCGGAACCCTACCTGTGGCACTTCCACAAGGAAGTAGAATTTCTCGTCATCCTCACCGGGCGGCTCGGCGTACAGACGAAGCATGACTACACCGTACTCGGACCTGGCGATGTGATGGTGCTGGGTGCCTCGCAGCTGCACCGTACCCGCAGCCTATCCCAGGACGAACATCAATATATCGTCTTCCAGGTCGACCTGACCCGGCATTTTGACCAGAGCACGCTGCCTTACCTCAGCTCCTTCTCCGAGCTAACCCAGCCGCTCAGCCAGCTCAACTATATATTCGAGGAGCAGCCTCAGGTGAGGGAAACGGCAGCCTCCCTCGTGAAGATGATCTACCGGGAAGCCCAGGAGCGTCAGCGCGGCTACGAATTGGCCGTCAGCGCAGGGATCAAGCAGCTGCTGCTGCTCTTGCTCCGCTCCGATACGAGGGGGCTGCTGGACGGTGTGGAGGATGCAGACCTAACCCGCCTGCGGCCGGCGCTCGATTATGTCGACCGTCATCTGGCCGAGAAGATCACCGTTGAGGATGTATGCAGCCTGCTTCATCTGAGCTATCATTACTTTATCAAGCTGTTTCGTAGGCTGATCGGCCTGTCATTCATCGATTATGTCAACTTCAAGCGGGTCAAGGCTGCTGAGCGTCTGCTGCTCACGCAAAGCATCAGTATCGCCGAGGTCGGCGAAAGCGTCGGCATCCCGAACATGGCCCAGTTCTACAAGCTGTTCAAGCGCCATAACGACTGCTCGCCCAAGGTATTCAGGCAGCGCATGCAGGGCAGCCAAGCCTTGCATGCCGGGGCTACCTCTCCGAGATAGCCTGCCGTTTAGAGAGAAACGCCACGCGGCTCGTTCATACCTCTCTACACAAGCAAAAACCGCTCGTCCCTTGGGGGATGAGCGGTGTTTGCTTATGCCTGTTTCTATAGCCTTATCGCCATGCACCGATATCGATGCCTCTGCTAGAAAATACGCGTCTTCCAGCCTTGCAGCTTCGCCAGCGCCTCGACATAGTAGTAGTCGCCGTAGATCAGCGACACGTTCACATTCTGACCGGCCGGCTTGTGGCCGGTGCCCTCCAGCAGGATCGCCTCATGCTCTGGCCGATCCCAGGTCCCGTAGCTGCGCGTCAGCGACAGCAGAATGCGCCGGGCCGCCTGTGCGTACAGCTCGCCGTCTGCGCCAGGCAGTGCCTCCGCCAGCTCCAGCAGTCCTGAGGCGGCGCATGCGCCGGCCGACGTATCACGCGGCTCGCCGTCCAGGCTGTCCGCTGCGCGGAAGTCCCAATGCGGAACGGAATCTTCCGGCAAGCTCGCCAGGAAGTAATGCGCCACGCGCTGAGCAGCGTGCAGGTACCGCTTATCGCCCGTGTAGCGGTACGTGTTGGCCATCCCATGCAGCGCCCAGGCCGCGCCCCGGCTCCAGGCCGAGTGCGGGCCTGCGCCCTGCCCGCCCAGCGACTCGATCAGCTCGCCGGTCTGTGGGTCGAAGCTCACGATATGATTCACCGAACCGTCCGCACGGATGAACTTGTCGACAACCGTGTCCGCATGTGCGCGGGCGATATGATCGAAGCGGGGATCGCTGATTTCTTCAGCCGCCCAGAATAGCAGCGACAGGTTCATGGATGTATCGACGATCGACCAGCCGGTCTTATCTTGATTCCACGCCCGGATGAAGGAGCCCTTCAGGTTGAAGCGTCCCGCCAGGAAATTAGCCGCATGCAGCCCCCGACGTCTGCCCACCTCATCCTGCGTCAGCTTGTACTTGATAACCGCGGTAGGCAGGAATTGGAAGCCAACATCATGATGGAAGTTGTTGTCCTGGCCCATCTTGCGCTCCAGTCGCTCGTCCCAGCCCCAGGCGGCTTCCTTGAAGCCCTCTTTGCCGGTCATCTCGTGCATGATCCACAGGATGCCAGGCCAGAACCCGGAGGTCCAGAAGTCCAGCCTCATATCGTCGTACAGGCCATCCTCCTTGGCGACATGCGGGGACTTATCGCCGAGCTGGACGATCATCCGCTCGACCTTCTCCTCCAACGCCGCCCATACCTCCGGCAAAATGTCTTCCAGCTTCTCAGCGTGTTTCCACTTCTCGGCATACGTGATTGTTGTCATGTCATCCGTGCCTCCCGTAGTCGGTTTAATTGGATGTTACGGTTACAAATGCAGTCCCCATACCCTCGCAGGCAATGCTCACGATGGACGTACGAGCGCCTGCCAAGCCACCGGCTGCGCCGGAGCCCAGCGAAGCCGCCGGTCCGCCAGCCGTCACGAAGTCCGTGACTGTAATTCCAGCAGGCAAGCCGCCGCGCGGGTCCACATAGATACCTGCGCGTCCCGCCGCCAGCTGTACGAGCCGCGAGCCGCGGATCGTGCCCAGGTTATCCAGCAGGCGGCCGTCGCCGGCCAGTCCGAAGCGCACGAACCTCGCCGCGTCCGGGCAGAAGACGCCCTGGGCGTCCACCGCACGCGCCTCGACATACACCCGGCCGTCCGGCTGCGGCTCGGTGGTCACCTGCAGCGCCACCGGCTCGCCCCACGCTTGTGTCTGATACACGAAGCTCAGCTCGTCGGTGACCGTGACGCCATCCTTCACGGCTACGGCGCGAACCTGGTGTTCGCCTGCCGTCAGCGTCGTCTCCCAGCGCAGCCCGGCAGCCGGGAAGTTCTGCGAATCCCGCTTGCGGACGCCCAAGCTTTGACCGTCCAGGAATAGCTCAACCCGCTCGGCATTGGAGTAAACCTTGAATTGTTTTACCTCGTCCGCTCCGCCCCAGCGTACTGGCATCGAATGCCCGTAGATGCGCACCATCGGCTTCGTCGCCCAGTACGATTGGAACACATAGAAAGCATCCTTCGGCGTCAGATCGCGCTCCACGATTCCCTTCATGTTCAGGTAAGGAATCGGTGAATCCGGACGAACCGGTGTCGCGAAGTCCTTGAACGCCCACTGAGCCGCACCCGTCAGCCAGCCCATCTGCTCCTGGGACTTCAGGTACCAGTCGATCATCTCGCAGAAATATGTCTCCGACCAGTCGCCGTCACGAGATACGCGCGCTTCGCCGCCAGTCAGCAGGTAGTCGCCGTCGCGCTCATCCGTATCGGCTCCGCTGCTCTGGATGAATTCGAAGCCGGTGAACGTCTTCTCCACATGACGCGTCGCCAGATTGTCCGCGCCCCACTCCATATGGAAGAACGAGTGGACATTCTCGAACGCTGCGCGGCTGCTGGACTCATAGTCCGTATAAATGCCGCGGTACCAGCCCGCCCAGATGGACGGCGAATACACATCGATGATGTCCTTGCAGAACTCGCAGCGGCGGATCGCCGTCAGACGGCTCGGATCGAGCTGATGCGACAGGTCATGCAGCTGCTTCATGAACGCGCGGATCTCTTCCTGATCGAAATAGTCGAAGTCGCACTCCCAGTCATTCTCGTTGCCCAGTCCCCACAGGATGACGGACGGATGGTTATAATGCTGGTGAATCATCGCCGTCAGCATGTCGATGCACTGCTGGCGGTAGTCGACTCCGCCAAGTCCTCCGCGGCACCATGGGATTTCTTCCCACACCAGAATACCCAGCTCATCGCATAGCTCAAGGACGATTCGCGATTGCTGATAATGCCCGAGGCGAATGAAGTTGGCGCCCATCTCCTTGATCAGCACCATCTCCTCGCGAATCTGCTCCTCGGTCATGGCCGCGCCCACCTCGGCATGATCCTCATGACGGTGCGTACCTCTCAGCAGCAGCCGCTCACCATTCAGCTTGAACGGCCCCTGCTTGACGAATTCGAACGTGCGAACACCGAAGCGCTCCACCGTCTCCATCGAACTTTCCCCCGCCTGCAGCGTGACCGAGCAGGTATACAGGTATGGATTGTCCGTGGACCAGAGCTCCGGCTTCTCCAGCATAAGCGCCGCTATCTCGCGCGGTCCGTCCCAAGCCTCCGTCGCCGTCTCCGCCGTAGCGACACGGCGTCCGTCACGGTCCTTCAGCACGATGCTCAGCTTCACCTGACCCTGTACCGCATCCGGATTATACAGATTCGCCTTCACCTTGACGAGGCAGCGCCCGCCTTCCGCTCCCGCTTCGGATAAGCCCTGCACATCCGTTTCCACATGCACCTGAGCGAGCGATACTTGCGGCACATAGCGCAGGTTCAGATACCGGTAAATCCCTCCGTAGAGATTGAAATCGCTTGCGTCAGAAGGGATCGTCTCCAGCTCGCGGCTGTTATCGCAGCAGGCCGCGACCGGCACTTGCCCGGCATAGCGCTCGATCTGCTTGGCCCGTTCCGCCGCTTCCGTGATGTCTACCGTGAACTCATCATACCCGCCAAGATGCGAGCCGACCTTCTCCGTGTATACATACACATCCGTACGCTGACCCGCACCTTCGAAATGAAGCAGCGTCCGTCCCTGCGGGTACGGATTATTGACGTCCAGGCGTGTCCGGTACCAGCCCTGTCCCTGATAATATTTGCCGTCCGGGTCCATCACATCGAGGCCGTTGTACGTATGTGGAAGCGTCACCGGCTCCCAGGGCACATTGTAATGATTTTGCAATTTATCGGCACGCCAAACCTCCCATACGCCTCCGAGGCTCCCGCGGTAATGCTCCCAACCTGTGTTCAATCTTTGCTGTGTCATGCGATCTGCTCCTCCTTCTCCTGCTGAACCTTCTGCTCCCATCGTAACAAAAAAAACGCTCTCATAGTTTAGCCACCTTATGATAAAATGTTGTTATATTACGATGGAGGCGGACGCGCATGAAGCTGATGAATTACATGAATCTGAACGTGCACCCGGTGCAGCTTTCTTTTTTCAGGGACCGTACCTTCGAATTTCAGGAAATTTATCATGCTCATCAGGGCATGGAGCTGCTGTTCGTGCATGAGGGCCACGGCACAGTCGTAATGGAGCAACAACTTATTCAGGTGTCGCCCGGCACGCTCCTCTTCTTCCGTCCGTTCCAGCTCCACCGTATCCGCATCAACGGGCTGCCGCAGGAGCGCTATATGCGCTCCATGTTCGTGTTCGAGCCGGTCGAGGTGGAACGGGCGCTGGGTCCGTTCGTGGGCCTACGCGATTTTTTCCGCGGCTTGTGGAAGGAACCGCTCGCCCGTCATGCCTTTCAGCTCAACACGCTGGCGGATTGGGAGGAGCTCTTCCGCAGCTACGCCCAGCGCATCCGCACCGTGTCTGATCGCGGGGCCGAGCATCTGCTGGAGGAGCAGCTGCTCTTCCTGACCGCGCTGCTCCACCGGCTGAAGTCGGAGACGGAAGCGGAGACAGGGGCAGGCGGGATCGCGCTCCCCTCCAGCGCTCCCGGACACAAGGGACAGTCGGCCGCCGAGAGCATTATGGCGTGGGTCGAATCGCATTACATGGAGCCCTTCGAGCTGGATCACTTGGCCCGGGACCTCCACTTGTCTCCGAACCATGTCTCTGCGCTCTTCCGTCACAATGTAGGAAGCACGATCACGGAATATATCACGGCCCGCCGGATTCGGCAGGCCTGCTGGCTGCTGCAAACGACAGACCGAAGCGTTCAGGAGATCGGCCGGCAGGTCGGCCTCGGCAACTTCTCTTACTTTTGCCAGCTGTTCAAGAAGCAGGTCGGCCTGACGCCCTATGCCTTTCGCCAATCGGCGCGGACGCGGGTCCCATAAAAAGAAGGCACGCCAAACAGCCGGCCGAGACGAACTCGGCCGGCTGTTTGAGCCCCTAGGGGGCCAGCCTTCTTCCTCTATCCTCTATGCCTCCCACGTGTGACCGGCACCGCTGGCGGGCGGCTCCCCCTACTTTCCATGCGCTTGCTGATTAAGCGCCTTCTGCATCTCTAACTCCATATCTTGCAGCGCCTTATTCACTGTCAGACGTCCAGCCAGAATATCCTCAGACTTCTGCCAGATCAGCTTGGAAAGCATAGTCCGCAGCACACCATCATACTCCTCCGCCGCCACGTTTTCCTCAAACAGCGAAGCCCGGGGTTCCAAGCTGTAGAAAGCTTCCATCCGTTTGCCGGGAAGCTGGACAACAGGCATAGCCGGCCAATGGTCGGGTTGTTCGTTCTTCGGAGGCTTAGCTCCTCCCTCTTCCTGAATAAAGCGGACAAGCTCCCAGGCAGCACGCAGATTAGGGGACTCCGCGCTGACCGCGTAAACCTGGTCGATGGACAACGACATGGATTCTCCCGGCCGATCCGCGCGAATCGGCTCCCGCACGATATCCCAGTCCAGCCGGTTGCTCTGGATAGCCAGGCGTGAAGCGTAGCCGTAGCTTTGCAGCGTCATAGCGGCTTTTCCCGTCGAGAACGGGTCCTCTCCCTTCACATCTGCAGCGGAGGCACCGGCCGCGAGCTTCTGTCCGGGCAAGTACAGATAGCCTTTGCGGGCGTCTGCGAGCACCTTGTCCCATGCCCCACGCCAGCGGGAAGCATCCAACATGAATTTACCCTTGACCGAATGGGTCAGCTGCAGCTTCATGTCCGTGGCCATCTGCACGATCAGATCGGATACGTTCGTCATGGAAGCAGCCGAGAAACCGTAGATTCCCTGTTTCCTGCCTCTCTCTCCGATACTCTCCGCGATCTTCAGCAGCTCCTCCCAGGTCATACCGTCCTTGGGGTGAGCGATGCCATAGCGGTCGAACAGCTCCGGATTGTAATAAATCGCCGACTGGCTGAACCTGGACGCGAGCCCGTACAGCTTTCCCTGGCCTTGGGCGCGCAAAGCCTGGATCAAGCCGGGATGCGCCGTTTCAATCGGAAATGCATCCTGCCGGATCACCCCGTCCAGGGCGTACAGCTGCCCCTGCCCGGCCAGCCTGGCAAATTCAGCAGGCCTGAGAGCCATCACATCCGGCTTCCCTTCCCCTAGGGGCTGCAGGCTGGACTCCTGCCGCACCGCGCTGCTTGCGGCAGCTTCCTCCCCGGCTGGAATCAGCTCCAGCCGAATGTTCGGGTATTTCTGCTGGAAGGCCCGGCCGTACTCCACCATAAAGGAGCTAGGGTCCGTTACGGCTACCTGCAGCTTATAGGTGAGCGAGGGATCTAGCGCCGGCAGCGAGAAGTCCGTCTCCGGCAGCTGCGACAATCCTGCGTTCACGTCGGGCGTGACGCTTCTCCCATGCATGGCCGCGTATACCGCCACTCCTAACAGCAGCACAGCGACAGGAGCCCACAGCAGCTTGCGGCGGCGGACCGGGACGGGGGGCCGCCGGACGCGCGCCTCGATTCTGGCGATCGTCTCACCGGAGAAGCCCCCGCCCTTCAGCGGGAGGCGTGACAGCTTCCGTTCCCAATCCGGCGCCGTCTCGGCGCTTCCGGGTCGATTCGTGTCGCCGGAGGCTTGCTTCGATTCCGTTCGTTTCATCGCTATTCCCTCCCCTCCGCAGCGAGCTGCTGCGATACTTTGGCCCTGGCCCGCGAAAGCCTCGACTTCACAGTGCCCTCGGTGATCCCGAGCAAGGCGGCAATCTCCGCATAGGACAGACGGTGATGCACATGCAGCAGCAGCACCTCGCGCAGCTTGGGCGGCAGAGCCAGCACCGTCTGCCAGACCTCCTGCTCCTCCAGAAACTCGATGGCCTGGGTCTCCGCAGAGGCCACTCGCCCCTCCCGCCGCGGAGCTGCAAACGGCACGACCCGCCGGAACCAGGCGGAGCGCCAATGGTCGCGCACGGTGTTGCGGGTGATCGTCAGCAGCCACGTCCTGACGGAGGCTTCGCCGCGGAAGGAGAAAATACGCTCATACACCTTAACGAACACATCCTGAGAGATATCGTCAGCCATCGAGGACGAGCGCGTCAGGAAAAAGGCATAGTTCCAGACATCGCTGCCATAGGCGAGCATCAGCTCGGACAAGATTTCATTTTTATCCATACCGCTTGCCAGCGATTTTAAATACTCGAAAGCCACCGATTTCACCTCTTATACGATTGGACGAGACATCGGCGTAAAGGTTCCCTTTTTGCGAATGATTTCCACCTGGAAATAAAAAGGGAATGGTTGGCGCCTCCGGGCTTTGTTTCACCCCGAAGGGGGTCGGGTAAAAGTAGACAAGCAAGTCAATCCCATAAGTAAGGAGCGTGAAGCATATGATCAGCGTACTTATCACCCTCATCATGGCGGTCGTGATCGGCGCTATCGGCTCTGCGATCGCACCAGGCGTCATGCCCGGAGGCATTCTGGGGTCCATGATCGCGGGATTTGTAGGCGCCTGGATCGGAGCTTGGCTGTTCGGCCAGCTCGGACTCGGCAACCTGGGCCTTGTTATCGGCGGCTTTGCCGTCATTCCTGCCATTATTGGTGCTGCACTCTTCGTCTTGTTGCTAGGATTGGTCGCCCGCGGCCTCGGCCGCAGCGCGATGTAGCCAGGTCGCCTGCCCCCCCCTGTCGAGCCTGTACCAGACTATTCATGATAGAAGAGGAGCTGAGGAGATATGAATACAGAGACAAATACATTACCTGACAAACGCGGAAGCGTGCTGATGAGTACTGTCGTAGCCGGACTTGCTGGAGCTGCCATCGCCCTGCTGACTGCGCCCAAGAGCGGACGAGAGCTTAGAAGCGATCTGATGGACAAGCTCCAGACGCTGCAGGTCAAGGGCGCTGAGCTGGTCGACTCCTGCAAGACGAAGGCCGCCGAAACGGCCCAGATCGTCAAGGAGCACAGCGAGGCACTGGCTGACAAGGCCCATGACGTCACGGAACGTATCGCCGATCAAGCGCATCAAGCGGCAGATAAAGCCCGCGACTTGACCGACCGCGCTGCCGACAAAGCGCATGAGCTGACGGACCAAGCTTCGGATAAAGCGCATGCCGCCGCAGATAAGGCGGAATCCGCCGCCAAGGAAGCGGCCTCACGTGCCTCTAACACCGTGGATCGCGTCGCCCAGCAAGCCTCCCGTTCCTGATGCACCTGCCGGACTCATGGCATGAGAACCCCCAAAAAGTGCTTCCCCTGAGGAGGCGCTTTTTGGTTTTTTTCAATTTTGTGGCCTTTTCATGTCTATTGAGCTTTTTGCTTGTCCCAAGAGAGCCGTTGGGCTCATTTTGTTGAAACCTTTAACCGATCGGCAAAGTACATATACATATGGCTTGTATAGCTTGTTTGAAGATAGGAAGGGGTTCTGCTTCGTTATGAAAAAACTTGTATTCGGTTTCGCGCTCGGCGTGATGCTCACCTTGACCACGGCTGCCCTGGCGGCAGATTCCGTGCAAGCGCTGCTGTTCCAAGCCCGCCTGCTGATCAATGGTGAACAGAAAACCTTGGGCGGCGATTACGCCGTGCTCAACTACAAGGGGCATGCCTACGTGCCGGTTCGCTTCATCGGGGAGCAGATGGGGGCCAAGGTCGGCTATAACCCCCAAAACCAGACGATTCTGATCGACGCCGTCGGTGTCCCTAAGCTGGACCGGAAGCAAGTTCTTGAAGGGCTTCGTCTGGGACTGAGCGAGTCCCAAGTCGCCGGGCTGCTCGGCCAGCCGGCCAATACGTTCAAGGACCATCTGGGGCACGCCGGATCTCGCTACGATGTGCCAGGCCTGCTTGGGTATACGTACCAGGACGACTCGATCCTCGATGATGAGGTCGATCTGGGTGGCATCCGGGAAGGACACATGCAGATGCAGGTTTTCGTGATCTGGAACGAAAGCAGACAAGTCGCTACGTTCTCCCTCTATTCGATGGAGGACGGGCATCTGAAGGAATACCGGATATTCCCGAACGGTCAGATCCGGGAAACCAGCCTGGACGGTATCGAGCCTGACTCGGTTCATCCAGCTGAGCCAAGACCGGCAGGCGACGACCTGACGCGGTTCGTCTCCCTCCAGGTCGATGAGCAGAGCGATACGATAACCTTAGTGAGCGATAACTCCCTGACAGCCCATGTTGGAGGCTGGAAGCTCGTCAGCGACGGGCTTACGCTCGAGATTTCTTCAGGTACAGAACTGGAGGCTGGGGCTTCTTTGGCCGTTGCTGCCGGCCCCGACGCCACAATCCGCGACGGTATGCTGACTTGGACCGCGATGATAGAGGCCGGCCGGCCGCGCTTGACCCCGGTCCAGCTGTACAATGCACAGGGGGAGCTGATCACCGAACGGAAAGGCGGCTTTTAATCTCACCATTCCTCTTTATGGATAGCAGAGCTTTTATGGATAGCCGAGCTGAGATCGCTTCTCCTCTGCTCCTGTCCGCTATACGCAAAAACGGAGCCCTCGCGGGGGCTCCGTCATCCGTTTTACTGCCGTATATACGTCCCTGTTACACCTGCTCCCTTTCCGAAATCCATTCGGAAATCCAGCCGTTCTCATCCAATTCTTGCTGCAAACAGAGCTTAACGGAAAGCTTCTCCTTGTCAGGCTTCACGAAATACCCGCTTTCCAGGTAATATCCGCGTTCCTTGGCTGCCGTCAGCAGGCCACAAAATTTTTCCGCCGCTGCAATCGCAGCTTCTTTCTCCGAGAACGTTTCCAAAGGGCTGCCGAATCCCAGCGGATTGGTTGTAGCTTGAATAGACAGAATATAGGACCCATCCTCCTCCCGGACCAACACTTCGCTTCCGTGACATTTAATCAGATGTTTGACTGTCATACGATCCACCGCCTTCTTATTCATAGGATTGGCTTGCAAGTGCTTGTCTATCATTACCCTCCACCGCCTAGGCTGAAACGAATTCAAGCGGTAAGCGGGATGTCCTGTCGCTAACCGTCCTGGACGGCATGGCAATATCCCGACAAAAAACGCGTCCCCCTAAAGGAACGCGTGCTAGGATCCGACATCATGCTGCCCATTCGGCCCTTGGAAGTAATCCTTTAATTTGTCCAGCGCCCGCTTCTGAATCCGCGAAACACTCATCTGCGACACACCGAGTGCCTGTGCAATCGTGCGTTGGGACTGCCCTTCCTCATAGGCGAGCTGAAGCACCTTCTGCTCCTCCGGCTTGAGGTGTACCAGCGCATCCTGCAGCGCCAGCTTATTATCCACGGATTGATATGCATCACTGGGACTGCCGATCACATCTCCGATCGTGGACCCGTTGTCGTCCGAAGACAAGGGAGTATCCAGCGACACATAATGGTAATAATCGCGCCCTGCCAGAATTTCGATCGTTTCCTCCACGGACAGCTCCATCTCCGCGGCGATTTCATCGACATTCGGAGAACGCTCAAGCCGTACGGTCAGCATATCGACTACATGCTGGATCTGATTTCCTTTTTCCTTGATCCGTCTCGGTACCTGCACGTACCAGGACTTGTCACGCAGATAGTTCTTCATATGACCAATGACGCTTTTCATCATATAGGCTTCGAACTGGACGCCGACCGACAAGTCAAATTGCTTCAATAGCTTCAGCACGGACATTTGGCCGACTTGGTACAAATCTTCGAACAGATCGGGGCGGTTGCGCGACATCTTACCGGCCGCCATCTTCACCATGGGCTCATACTGCTTTAGCAGAATCGTAGCTGTATCGTTACAGCCCGTTTCCTGGTATTTAATAATCAGCTCATCCGTATTTATCCCTGGACTCGATCGTTCCGAATTGATTCTCATACCATTTCCTCGCTTCGAATGACGCGTTTGGTCAAAGTCACTTCTGTTCCGATGCCGGTTCTCACCTCAACATCGTCCATCAGTGCCTGCATCAAGTAGATGCCCAGACCTCCTACGTTGATTTCGTTCAGCGTTTTGTCATGCAGCGATTCGGCGCTCTCCGCCTTAGCCTCGTAATCGAAGCTCGGGCCTTCATCCTTGACCGTGATTCGCAGCCCATCCTCGAGCTGCTCGAAGCGCACCTCCATCGTCCCGGGGCTACCGGGCTCGTAGGCATGCACGACGGCATTATTGCAGGCTTCCGCTACCGCAACCTTCATATCTTCAATCTCTTCATAAGAAAAGCCCAGCTTGGAGCTGATGCCGTATAAGGTAAGCCGAACCAGATCGATATACTCCGGCTCGGCAGGGACAGAGAGACAAACCACACGAGATTCCACATTCATACGTAGGCTTCGATCCTTTCTTATCCGTTTATGATTCGCTTCCCGGTTGCGTTGGCGGCCGGGCCCTGCTGCAGGAACGGCGTGATGCCCGTCAAGTCGAAAATCCGCTTAATTTTCGGAGGAATATCCTGAACGGTGAAGGAAGCCTTCAGCACATCCCTTGCCTTTAATACCGATACAATCACACCGATTCCGGTGCTGTCAATATACTGCAAGTCTTTGAGATTCAAGATCAAGCTGCGGGTCGTATCCGCGATAAAAGGATCGAGCGCCGATCGAAGCTCCGATACTTTAGACAGGTCGAGCTCGCCTTGAAGGTGAACGATTACAGCCTGCTCTGTTTTGGTCGTACGTACATGAAACATCGTGGACTTTTCCATCATAACCGAATCCTTCCTCCCTGCATGTTGGCTTGTCTGAGACTGCTCAAGCCCGCCTTCTGCTCATTCCCCGCTTATTACCCCGCTTACACCGGATTTGAAACAGGTTGCCCGTCCTATCTTCAAACATAGTCTTTGTCTGTTACCTCCACCGGATGCGCCCGCCGCTCCTTAGCAGTTAATTAGATCGTGCAGAAGCGGCTTTTCTAGGGGCACGCCAGGTGTGCCAAATCTCCAGCACCATCGGCATAGCCTGAATGACGCGGCCGATCGCTTCGCCGGTTTTCGGAGCTTCCTTCGGTACATTCTTGCGGATGGACCCGGCTACGGCTGCAGTTGCTTCCTTCACCGTATCCGTCACCTCCTGCACGGCATCCCCGATATTTTTCACCGAATCCACCACCGGATCGATGGAGTGAAGCTTATTGCGGACATCCAGCGTCACCTCATTCGTGTGCCGCAGCAGCTCGGTCGCTTCCACGCTGATCCCGCTGATCTGCCCCTGAATCTCCCGGATCGTAACATTCGTCTGCGAGAGCAGATCCGTTACAGATCGGAGCGTCTTGATCAAATAAACAACAAGCGCCGCAAACGCAATCGCGACTACAGCCACACTCAGTTCAATAATCATCGCGTATCCCTCCAGTATGAGATAAATGCCTGTTTCGGTTTGAGTACTGTTTACCCGGGGACCTGCTCCGTGAAACGAAGGGATCTGGAAGAATGGAACTTGTTTCGCCCGGTCATCCTAAGGGTAAGGAAAGAACAAGCAGGCTGGCGAACCTTGCCTGCCCTGCTTCTAGCCTCGGACAGACCGGGTGCGAAATCGGGCGCCCGACTGTCCGATTGTCTAGTCTCGATGAGTTGAGATGGAGACTGCGCAACGCAACATAAACCGACGGCTGCTTATTTTAAAATTCCGGGAGGTAATGATCATGGCGAAAGTATTGGACAAAGAAACTCAGGGAACTTCGTCGGCAGCGGCTGACAAGAAGCTGATCGATCTGCTCAACCAGCAGGTTGCCAACTGGGCCGTGCTCCATATCAAGCTCCACCAGCATCACTGGTTCGTGAAGGGCTCCGGCTTCTTCGATCTTCACAAGAAATTCGAGGAGCTCTACGACGAAGCCAGCCTGACGATGGACGAGCTGGCGGAGCGCGTGCTTTCTTTGAAAGGCCAGCCTGTCTCGACCTCCAAGGAGATCGCCGCAGGAGCTACGCTGAAGGAGCATGCTCCCCTCGGGTCCGCCAAGGAGATGGTGAAGGACCTTCGGAACGACTACGTGCAAATTCTGGACGAGTTCAAGCAAACGATGAAGGTAGCAGAGGAGCAAGAGGACGAAGGAACGCATGATATGCTGAATACCATGCGGACCAATCTGCAAAAGCATGTATGGATGCTTGATGCCTACCTGGAGGCTTAGAGCTTTTACTCAAACAAAACCATGACAAAAAGCCCGGTCTGTCCGGCAGCCCCTTACGGGGCGGCCGGCTGGACCGGGCTTTTTGTTAGATAGGGTTAACGCGGCTGGCTAATCGCTCTGACTTCGACCGAATATTCGCCTATGGTCGCAAATTCAAGGTCAAACGTCAGCCCAGCCGCTTCAGAAGCTCAATGCCTTCCTCCGCCTGCGGTCCGTCTCCGGCCGTGACGACCCTTACCTCATCCACCAGCGCCTGCATCATATACAAGCCGAGCCGCCCGCTTTCGAACAGCGGCCTCTCGCCTTCCTCCGCCTCCGTCAGCAGCTTGTCCTTACTAGACTTCGCTTCGTTCAAGCTCAGCCCGCAGCCTGGAGCTTCCATCCGTACGAGCAGCTCCTGTGGCCGCACGAAGAAGGTAAAGCGCAGAGGTGCATCTTTCACGATCTGCCCAGACTGCAGCAGCGCGTAGTTGCAGGCTTCCGTCAAGGCAACCTTCATGTCCTCAATCGCTTCATAAGAAAATCCCATGCGCACCGCAACGCCATACAGCGTCAGACGGATCGTATCGAGCTCCTCCATATCGAAGGGGACGGTCAGCACGACCTCCCGCTCCGTCGTCTTCGCAGGATTGCTCATCGCCCGTCCTCCTTACGATCCGCAGGGGGCACTCCCTCTCGCGCTGCTTCTACAGTACCGCCGCCGCCGGATTCTCCGGCTAGGAAGGTCAGGAAGCGAGTCAGGCCTGTCATATCGAACAGGCGCCGGATCTTGGCCGGCACATGCTGAACCTGTATGCCCAGACCTGCCGCCTGGCGGATCTTGAGCAGCCCCACGATGACGCCTATCCCGGTGCTGTCGATGTAGACCAGCTCTTGCAGATCCAGCGTCAGCGATGCTCCTGTGTCTGCAGCCAGCGGTTCGGTCTGACGGCGCAGCATGTCGGCTGTGCTCAAATCCAGCTCTCCCGACAAGGCTACGAGATGACAGCCAGGTGCCGTGCGAACGTTCACCTTAAATTTCTTTGCTTCCATGTCGATAGCCTCCTCCGTTCGATATTCTTCTTCTTTCTCAGATGCTGCCTCATATACATCCTAGAATACCAGATATTTCATTAACTTTCACGGGTCCAAAAAAGACGCCGCTGCCGCTGTCAGAACGGCTGCCGCGTCTTCCCAAAGCTATCCGGTATAGGAGGGGAACAAATGAACTGAGAGTAACCGACCTTGCTCGGGATCGATATAAAGCTTCAGTGCCTGCCACTGCCGCTTATAGACGATGCCGTCTTCGGCCACCAGATCCGGCTTGCCGAGCTCGGCCTTCAGCCGGTCAGCATTGAGAGGTATCGTCTTCCCATCGATGGTGATCGTTCCGGCATCCGCCGTCACCATCACAGACTGAACAGACAGCTTGTACAACGCTACCCTGCAATCCTCATACACCAATGTCCGTTCATCCGGAAACAACGGGTCCCGTTCCTCAGCAAGCGGCTCTCCCTTCAGCTCGTAGATCGTCTTCAGATCGTCCGTGACAGCAAGCCCGTTGATCCGCTCCAGTGGGAGCGTCTCTTCCTTCGTCCAGCCGGGATTCTTGTCTTGCCGTTGACTATCTGCGGCACCCGATCCGGCCTGCTCTGATGCTTGAGGGGGAAGCTCTGCAGCCGTCACGATATGCGTCCCGGCAGCTGCAGCGTCCAAGCGGGAAAACCCTGCCACGCCTGCTTCGCTGTCAGCCGCTTGAGCCACGGCGGGCGGCCCGATAGCAGGCAGCCTTGGGACTGCTCCGCCTAATCCCCAGCAGGCACCGGATATGCCGATTGCCAGCGTGCCTGAGATCCATCCCATGGTTCGCATGCTCATGCCTTCCCTCTCCCTCCAGGATGCGTTAGCGTATTGCCGTAATCCGAGAGCTGCTCCTCGGCAGATTCCGGTGCAGCAGAGCCTGCTCGTCCACCGCGATGACAATATGGCCCCGCTCCATCTCCTCCGCATAATAATCCACAGCAGACGCAGACAGGCCAAGCCCGGTCAGCTTCTCCCGAAGCTCCATCCCTTTGCATCTGTACAGCGGAGTAGCAGTATGCGCCATCGTTTCCCCGACAAAGCCGATCCGGCTGCAGTATTGAGGCCGGTTCAAGTCCGTGTCGCTGATCTGCTCATGAGCCAGAATTTGAATCTCATCGACCTCTCGGCCGGCCTGACGCAAGTCGTGCACAGCCTTGTTCACTTCCTGCTCGCCCTTGGCTACAATAATGGAATGAAACATCGGAATCGCCTCCTCGGTATAGGCCGGGCCGGTACTCGCACCGCCGCGGCTATCGGCTTATCGGATATGCTCCAGCTGGAATTGTCCCACCGGCAGATAGATTTTTGACATTTTATCCGCTTTCCGTGCTACCCTCTCCCCGTCCCCGACGACTTCAATCGCGCTGCCGGATAAGCTGCCTACGGTTGCTCCGTCTTCGATGACTGCCCCTTCGCCGATGATGGCATTGCGGATGAAGACATTGGAGCCGATGCGCGCCGTCGGCATCACCACGCAATTGCGCAGTACGCTGCCATGTCCCACGAAAGCGCCCTGGGATACGACGGAACGTTCGACTTGACCGAAGACCGCTGCTTCACTCGCTACAAGCGCCTGATGCAGCCGGGCTTCACCTGGAATCCGTTTCCCCATGACCGGCACAGGGCTTGACGTATGACCAGGCATTGGCCAGGTCTGCGTATGGCAGCGGAATTTCGGCTGCTCGCCGACCAGATCCATATGAGCCTCCCATAAGCTCTCCACGGTTCCGACATCACGCCAATAGCCCTTATACGCATAGGTCTGAAGCCGGTCTCCCGCGGCCAGCATGGCTGGAATCACGTCTTTGCCAAAGTCGTGGCTGGATTGGATCGAGGCAGCATCCTGCTCCAGCATCCGCTTCAAGTACGACCACTTGAATACGTAGATGCCCATGGAAGCCAGGTTGCTGGCCGGTGTGGACGGCTTCTCCGTGAACTCCACCACCTGCCCATCGGCATCCGTCCTCATAATGCCGAAGCGGTGGGCTTCCTCCCAAGCAACCGGAGTAACGGCGATCGTCGCATCGGCTCCCGAGTCGCGGTGACGCTTCAGCAGCTCCCGGTAGTCCATCTGGTAAATATGATCACCGGAGAGCACGAGTACGTCCTCAGGGTTCTGCTCACGGAGATAGGTGAAGTTCTTGTACACGGCATCCGCGGTTCCCTCATATTCGCCGCTCCGGGGAGGCAGCAGCGTGATCCGGCTTGTCCAGCTTCTGCCCCCTCCGATATGCCTGTGCAGAGAGGCCGCTTGATACTGCGTTACGACCCCGACTGCCGGGATTCCGGAATTTGCGCAGTTGCTTAATGCGAAATCTATGATTCGGTATTCTCCGCCAAAGTGAACCGCAGGCTTCGCTTTACTCCGGGTCAGGACACCCAGCCTGCGGCCCTCTCCACCGGCCAACAGCATGGCAATGCATGGGGATTGCATAGGATCACCTTCGCCTTTCTATTTATAAATGAGGTTCATGTTCATCATCTTGTTCGATAGTTATTTTTAACCGTAACCCCCTCAAATGAATCAAGGAATACGAAATGGAGCAAGCCTCAAGCGTCCCTTTTCTCCGCTATATACAAAAAGCCCCGCCTCCTGGCGGGACTCCCGGTATGCCTCTATATTATTTCGCTACAGCGAAGTAATCATGCTCCTCCAGCTCCTTGGTCTGGATCGTGAAGACAAATTCCGCCCCCTGCCGCTCGGAGGGAGCTAGCGCAATCGTGCCGCCCATGAGCTGTACCAGATTTTTGCAGATCGCGAGGCCCAGACCGGTACCGCCGTATTTGCGTGTCAGGGAGGAATCCACCTGAGTGAACGGCTGGAACAGCAGGGCCTGCTTCTCCGGGGGAATGCCGATGCCGGTATCCGCTACGCGAAACTCCAGCTCCAACAGCTCGCCGCGGCGCCCCGCGCTGCTGACGGATACATGGACGCCTCCACGGTCCGTAAACTTCACCGCATTGCCGATCAGATTGATCAGCACCTGCCTCAGTCTTGATTCATCGGCTAGCAGCACCTCCGGAATGCTCCCGTCGATGTCATACGACAGCTCCAGCGACTTGCTCTTGCAGTCCGCATGGAACATCTCGAAGGTCTCCATCAGGCAATTGCGCAGATGTACCGAGTTTTCCTTCAGCTCCATCTTACCTGACTCGATCTTCGTCAAGTCCAGAATATCATTGATGATATGGAGCAGCGCAGCGCCGCTGCGGCAGATCGTATCCGTGTACTCGCGCTGCTCGGCGGTGAGATCCGTCTCACCTAGCAGGTCGGCCATTGCGATGACCCCATTGAGCGGCGTGCGGATCTCGTGGCTCATCATAGCCAGAAAGCTCGACTTGGCCTGCGCGGCCTGTTCGGCCTCTTCCTTGGCCCGCTCCAGCTCGCGCGTCCGCTCGTTGAGCAGCTCCGTCTGCTGCTGCAGCTTCTTCTGCGCCAGATACATACTGACGAAGCCTTCGATCTTGGACTTCAGCGTCCGCGGGACGAACGGCTTCACGATATAATCGATAGCTCCTACCGAGTAAGCGGTGAACGCCAGATCCTGCTCGTCGGGCGCAGCCGTAATGAAGATAATCGGGACCGTCTTGGTCCTCTCCCGCGACTTAATCCACTGCGCCGTCTCAAATCCATCCATGCCCGGCATCTGAACATCGAGTACGATGACGGCAAACTCATGCCTCAGCAGACACCGGAGCGCCTCTTCCCCGGAAGTCGCCTTCACCAAATCATAATGATGGTCCTCCAGAACGGCTTCAAGCGCGAGCAGGTTCTCAGGCTGATCGTCTACGAGCAATATGCGGATCGCCTCGTCCATGTGAATCCACCTCATTTATGCTTCCGATAAATTTTTTCCTGAAGGTCAACCGCTTCATACCCGTCGGCACGACCGGTGAAGGCGATGGATTCCTTATGCCCCAGCACCAGAATACCCGAATCGCTCAGACTTTCGTAGAACAGATCATGTACCTGATTTTGCAGCGTATTATCGAAATAAATTAGTACATTCCGGCAGAAAATAACGTGAAACTCATTGAACGACCGGTCCGTGACCAGGTTATGCTGGGCAAATACGATTTTCTCCCGCAAGAGCGGGTGAAAGGTAGCCAGCTCCCCCTCGGCCGAATAATACCGGGAGAACGCATCCTTCCCTCCGGCAAGCATGTAGTTTTTCGTATAATCCTGCATCTTCTTCAGCGGATAAGCGCCTCGCTCAGCCACCTGCAGCACTTCTTCATTGATGTCGGTCGCATAGACACGGACCTTATCATATAAGCCTTCCTCAATCATCAGAATGGCGGTAGAGTATACCTCCTCGCCTGTCGAGCATCCGGCATGCCAGATGCGGATGGACGGAAGCTGCCTCAGCAGCGGAACCACCCGTTCCCGGAATGCCGCGAACAGCGTCGGGTCCCGGAACATTTCCGTCACATGAATGACGAGGTCGCCGAGCAGCCGCTCCATACAGGCCCGGTCATGCAGCACCCGCTCCTGAAGAGCCGATACCGTCGGCAGCTTCTCGGCGTAGATCCGGTGCCAGATCCGCCTGCGGACGGAAGCAAAGGCATAATTGCGGAAGTCGTAGCCGTACATACGGTACAGGCCTTCCAGCAGCAGGTAGATCTCGATCTTCTCCCGCTCGTCGGCTTCCTTGCTCAGGCTCTTGTCACCGCCGCGGATGTACACATCGCCCAGACGCTGCAGAGAAGCCAGCTCGCTTATGCGTTTGCGTTTCTCCGTGTCTTTCATTTACATAACCACACTCTCATTAGGGACAGAAGCTGCTCTGTATGAATCGGCTTCGTAATATAATCGGAGGCTCCGGCCTGGATGCACTTCTCACGGTCGTCCTTCATCGCCTTAGCGGTCAAAGCAATGATCGGAAGCCGGTCGAACCGCTCGTCGGCACGAATCGTCCGCATGGCTTCATAGCCGTCCATCTCGGGCATCATGATGTCCATCAGGACCAGGTCAAAATCCGGCTCGCGCTCCAATTGGGCGAGTGCCTGCTTCCCGGTTTCGGCGAAAGCCACTTCCATATCGAGTCCTTCGAGCAGATTGGAAAGCGCGAACACGTTGCGGATATCGTCGTCGACCAGCAGCACCTTTTTGCCGGAGAAAAGCGCTTCGATGTTATGCAGCTTTTGCAGCACCCGCTGCTTCTCCTCCGGAAGCCGCGTCTCGATCCGGTGCAGGAAGAGCGAGGTTTCGTCCAGCAGCCGCTCGGGGGACTTGACGTCCTTAATGATGATTGATTCGGCATATTTCTTGAGCCGCATCTGGTCGCGCTTATCCAAGGTCTTGCCTGTATACAGGATGATCGGAATCCGGCGCAGTGCCTCATCGGCCTTGATCCGGTCGAGCAGTTCGTACAGTGCCAGATCCGTATGTCCATAGTCAATCACCATGCAGTCGTAAGGCTGGGACTTCAGCTCGCGGAGTGCTTCACTCTCCTCCGATGTAGCTGTGATGCTCACATCGTCATGCGAGATCAGCTCGATGACCCCGTTGCTCTTCATCTCCTCGGACTGGAGGATCAGCAGCTTGCGCAGGTCACGGTTCAGGAAGGACTGGATATGGGCGAACGCCGCCTCCAGCTGCTCCCGGCCGGACGGCTTGCGCAGCCAGGCGATGGCTCCCATCGCCAGCCCCTGTTGAATCTCGTCTACGACCGAGATCACATGGACGGGAATATGCCGGGTGGCCGAATCTCCCTTCAATTGCACCAGCACCGACCAGCCGTCGATGACCGGCAGCTGAATGTCCAGCAGAATCGCATCCGGCTTATACTTTCTGGCCAGATTCAGTCCGGTGTCCCCCTGCAGCGCCACGATCGTCTTGAACCCGCGGCTGCGGGCCATATCCAGCAATATCGTGGCGAATTGCACATCGTCCTCGATAATCAGCAGTACCCGATCCCCGGTCTCGATCCGGTCCCGGTCGTCCGTCAGCGAGCCCAGCAGCGGGCTGTCGAGCAGCTTGTGGGCACCCGGGTAAAGCAGCTGCCCGGCGTCCTCCTTCTGCGAGGAAGCGGAATAACCAGGCGGCAGGATCCGCATATCCGATGCCGGCGCCGCTTCCGCAACGGCAGTCGCCTGTGCTGGTTCCACAGGAAGATATAGCGTAAAGCAACTGCCCTTGCCTTCCTCGCTGACGAGCTCAATACCGCCCGAGAGCAGACCGGCGAGCTGCCTGCTGATCGACAGCCCCAGTCCCGTGCCGCCGTACTTGCGGCTGGTCGTGCCATCGGCCTGCTGGAAGGCCTCAAAGATCAGGTCCTGCTTATCCTTGGAGATGCCGATCCCCGTATCCTCCACCTCGAAGGCCAGCATCGGTCCCCTGCCGCTCGCTTGCTCCGTCTGGCGATGGATCGTGACGGTCACGCCGCCCTTCTGGGTGAACTTCAAGGCGTTGGACAGCAAATTCTTGAGAATTTGCTGCAGCCTGCCATAGTCGGTGTCGATCCTCTCCGGGACGTCCTTCTTCACATGAATTTCGAATTCCAAGCCCTTCGTGCGGGCGAGCGGCTTGAAAGCCTTATCGATGGATTCCACAATATCCCGGATCAGGATAGACTCCGTGTGAACGTCCATCCGACCGGACTCCACCTTGGCCAGATCGAGCACATCGTCGATCAGCTTGAGCAGATCACAGCCGGACGAATAGATCGTCTCCGCATATTCCACCTGCTTATCGCTCAGATTGCGCTCCTTGTTCTCCTTGAGCAGCTGAGAGAGAATAAGCAGGCTGTTCAGCGGTGTGCGCAGCTCATGCGACATATTGGCCAGAAATTCGGTCTTGTAGCGCGAAGCGAGAGCCAGCTCCAGCGCCTGCTCTTCCAGTGAATGGTTCGCCAGCTCGACCTGCCGATTGACCTCCTCCGTCGCCGTCACCTGCTCCTCGAGCTCGGCCGACTTGCGCACGAGCGCCTCATTGCTCTGTTCCAGCTCCTCCTGCTGACGCTGCAGCAGCTCCTCAGACGCCTGAAGCGCCTTCGTCTGCTCCTCCAGCCTCTCGTTAGAGGCCTTAAGCTCATCCTGCTGGGAGAGCAGCTCCTCCGACTGGGTTTGCAGCTCATCGGTCAGCGCCTGATGGATACGCAGCAGCTCCTCGATCTTCAGACGGCCCTGCAGCATATTGAGCAGCACCCCTACCCGGTCC
Source organism: Paenibacillus filicis (assembly GCF_038070315.1). Taxonomy (NCBI): domain Bacteria; kingdom Bacillati; phylum Bacillota; class Bacilli; order Caryophanales; family Paenibacillaceae; genus Paenibacillus; species Paenibacillus filicis. The sequence continues at coordinate 147,108 of NZ_JBBPCC010000017.1, forward strand.
GCCGTTTCCTCAAGCAGCTTCAGCTCGATCTCCGTATGTTCCCTGAACCCTACCAGCTCGAAGACCGCTATCACTTCGTCCTCGTATTTCACCGGCTGGATGGTGACGTTCATCGGCTCCATTCCGCCGTAGGAGGAACGGATCGACCCGTATTCACCCGCATGCCCGGTGATCCGGACGGCCTGACCATCCTTGGCCGCTTGCCCGATAAGACCCTCTCCGACGGAAAGCTCGCGGAGTGCCTCATCCTTGCCTGTCGCATATGCGCCGGCCAGTTCGAGCTTATTGTCTTTCATAAGGCCCGTCTGCACGATGTAGAAGGCTCCACTGTAAGCATCCAGAACTCGGGCGATCCGCTTGATGAAGCCTTCCGCCAGCTTCTCCACCTTATCGCTTTCCTGCAGCTCGCTGTACAGCAGGCCCGCTTCTGTCCGAAGCCACAGCATCTCCCCATTGATGCGGGCTAGCTCCCGCTCCTTGGTTGCCGCCTCCTCCAGATCGTCCGCCAGCCGGTTGAACATCAGAGCTACCTGGCCGAACTCGTCGCTCGACTCGACCTGGACGCGGTAGGACCGGTCTCCCCGCTTGCCGCCTGAGAAATTGGAGATCATCGCCGATAAGATGGAGATTCCCTTGCTTACGCTATGCAGGTTCCAATACAGGATACCTGCTCCGATGATCAGTCCCAGCAAGGTCAGAATACCCGTCAGCGTATAGGTTTTTTTATTATCGGCAAGAGCCGTGGTGACTTCGTTATCCATGTACTGTTCCTCAAGCTGGTTCATATCGCCCATCGCCTGGGTCAGCTCATCGCGCAGCTTGCTGCCGTTGCCGTTACGCAGCTCCAGTGCCTGCTCCTTCTTGCCTTCCTGGTATAACCGGATAAGCTGATCGATATAGACGAGATACGCATCCGACCTGGCCTGCAGGTTATCGACTAGCGATCTCTCGGCGGCATCTAGCGGCAGCGCATCTATTTCTTTTAATTTCTTTTTCATCGTACTGCCCAGCACGCGCATCCGTTCCATCGTGAACCGGTTGGAGGTTTCCTCGTCCACCAGCAGCAAGTTGCCGAGCGCCTGGGACAGCTCATACGTATCCTTGCGCATCTGCGTGCTCAATTTTACTTTGGCATAGCGGTTCTCGTAGATTTCCCGGATGCTGCTATCCGTGCTGCTCAAGCGATTAATGCTTATGCCCGCCAATGTAAATAAGATGACAAGCACAATCCCAAATCCCAGCATCAGCTTCGATTTCATTTTCATTCCCCGGTACCCATCCCCATCACTAAATCTCGGCTTCTACGGACTCCCCCCGGATACAAAGCCGGCTTATGCTAAAACGCGTTAATCAGCACCAGGCAAATGTCATCCTTGCGCGCTTCCAGGATCTCCGCAGGCAGCACCTGCTGCACGAGATGCTCGGGGCATTGGCCTTCCCGGATGTGGTCGTGGAGACGGTCGCGCAGCACATCGGATTCCGGTTCTTCCGGCGGGTAATCGGGTGGCAGAGGCAGCGCCTCAAGCAGCCCGTCGGTGTACAGCGCGATACGGATCGGCTGCTCATAGGCATAGGTGCATTTGACGATATCCATCTGGTCGAAAAAACCGACCGCACAGCTCCCCTGATCCAGCGCAACCGGCGCTTTCCCGTCCTCGAACAAAAAACCGGGCGGATGGCCGGCATTGACATACTCGATCATCTGCCGATTCGTATCGATTAGCAGATAGATAGCCGTGAAATAGTAGCTGACGCTGGCGCTTTTCTGATTCAATTGATTCATATAGCGGTTCAGCTCCGACACGACGAACTCAGGAGAAACAAACCGCGTAATCGTGTCCTGCATCACGGAGGATATAAACATGCACACCAGGGAGGACGAAATGCCGTGCCCCATGATGTCCAGAATAATGACGCCATACCGGTGCTCATCGATACGGTACCAGGCGTAGAAGTCCCCAGCCAGCTCCGATGAGGGATAATAGGCCGCGCCGATGGCGAGCTTCTCCTTCACGAGCGGCAGACTGAGCACGCTGCCCTGTACCTGGCGAGCCAATTCCAGCTCGCTGCGGATGCGCGCCTCATTCTCCTTGTGCCAGTCCTTCTCGAACTTCAACCGGAGAGCCACCCGGATCCGGGCGATTAGCTCGACCTTGTTGACCGGCTTCATCACGTAATCGATGGCCCCTGCCCCAAGCGCCTCCGCCAGCTTATTGGAATCTCCCAGCGCCGTGACGATAATAACGGGAATATCCTTCATCCGCTCGTCGCCCTGAATCAGACGGCATGCTTCAATGCCGTCCATCTCCGGCATCATCATATCCATCAGAATCAGATCTACCGGAATCTTGCCTTCCTCCGCGTGTGTATTCAGCCGTGCAAGCAAATCGATCGCCGACGATTCTTTCCAGAAAGATCCATACCCGGCACTCTTCAAAATCTTCTCGATGACGATAATATTGACCGGATTGTCGTCCACAATCGCGATGTTCATTCCGCGTCGCTCCTAACTTGATTCAATGCCGAATCTATCTTGCAGCGGCAGCCGGCACGTCCCGCGCACCTCCGCAATCTCCCATATTTAAATATTATAGCGGACTTTCTACCATTATGTAACCGCGCAGAGGGCTGTTTGAAACAGGTAAAGCCTGATTCGGCGCGGGAGAACACGGGTAAGTAAGGGACAAGCCGGTCAACAACATGACCGCGCCGCAGACTGCATCTCCGCCCTACCTACCCTGGCGGCAGAGGTGTGTTAAGCGGCAATACATTCTCGGGAGGGACATTTCATGAATACGAAAATCAAGCTGGTCGACCATACGGATCAAGCCATTCGCGCCATTCGGGAGTTTCGCGAGCAAGGGCATCCGCTAAGTGAAATTTACGTATTGGCTCATGAAAGCAACCGAACAGAGGAACTGAGCAAGCTGACCGATACGAATACGATCGGTATGATGGAGGAAGGCGTAGCGACGGCATTCGCCAACCTGTTCCGGTCACGAGGCGATCAGCTAAGGGCCAAGATGGAGTCGCTCGGAATCTCGGAGGCAGAAGCCGGCAGACTCGAAGCGGAGCTGGATAAGGGCCGGGTGCTCGTCTTGGTCTGGCATGACGACAATAACCATCTACGCGATGAGGAGGAAGCCCGGCTGCGCCGCGACCGGCGCGAGGAGGTACTCGTTCCCCCTGTAGGCGGTATTTATTAATCGGATTCTGCGGCTTACTGAGGCCGTCCAATCCAGCCGACGCACCTGGCTCAGCCAGGAATGCGCCGGCTTTTTACTGCTGCTCCGAGGCCTAACGAGACTCCCTCGAAGGATGAAACCGAATTCATTTGAAAGCGATTACTTTTTTGGATTTTTTATTCCCTCCCGGCTATATTTTTTTTATGCAAAAGCTGTCCAAAGCGTGAACTAAAATTCGCTACGTTTCGTCAAAATAGGTAATCATCCGATGCGCTTCGCGCCTGTCCGAAAACGCAACTGATGTAGCCTACGAAAGAGGAAACGGATATGGCAATACGAGCAGAAGTAGAACGGAAATGGATCTGGACGGGCGCCACCGTGCTGGGGGCCACCACCATCCTGATCTCCACGCTGATTTGGACGCAATTCATTAAGCTTCCGGCTCCCGGTTCGGTTCCCTCCATGTGGGAGAGCGCCCAGGAGTCCGCCGCAGATCTGGGTCCGGTGGAAGGCCCTCCGGTACCTCAGCAGCTGTCTATGAACGTCAAGCCGCCCTCCGGCGAAGCTGCCCATGCCGTCTCACGTCCCGGTCATGCCGAGACAACGACAGCTAGTTCGGGTCATGCTGCAGATGTCCCCCACGCCGCCAAGCAAGTCGCTTTGACCTTCGATGACGGACCTGACACCAAGTTTACGCCTGAGATTCTCGATATCTTGAAGAAATATCAGGTAAAAGCTACCTTCTTCGTAGTCGGTACGCAAGTCAGCAAGCATCCCGATATGTTGAAGCGCATCTTGGATGAAGGTCATGCCATCGGCAATCATTCTATGACTCATGCCAACTTCACCAAGCTCTCCACCGAGCGCATCGACCGGGAGATTGAGGAAACGGATAAGCTGATCCGTCAGGCTACCGGGACAACGACTCCGCTATTCCGTGCCCCGTACGGTGCAGCCCCGGATATCTTGAAGAAGCATCTGAAGGCTCTGGACCGGCCTCTGATCGGCTGGACCGTGGACACCCGGGACTGGAGTGGACTGTCACCCGCGGACATGATGGGGATCATCCGCAAGCAGATCAAACCCGGCGGCATCATTCTGATGCACAGCTTCGGAGGGAAGAAGGGCGATCTCAGCAATACGGTCACTGCGCTGCCTCAAGCGATTGAATATTTGAAGGCACAGGGCTATTCACTCGTGACGGTTCCTGAGCTTGCCGGGCCGTGAACCCCGATTCCGGGACTCTGCATAAAACCTCTTTGATTAATAACGGCGATCCAAGTACACTGGTAAAGAGACTGAACTTTTGCCAGGGACTGATCGTCCAAAGATTAGAGGTGTCCGTTTTGGATTCGGAAGTAAATTTCGATTATTTAAAATACTTGTCCGACAGTACGGACAAAAAAGCCATCTTGCACGAGTTGATGACCGCTTACGGCAAGGATGTTTGGAATTATGCCTACAGCATCACACGCAAGTGGGATCAGGCTGACGATATTACGCAAGAAGTATTTATCAAGGTGTACCGCAACCTGTATACATTTCGCTGCGAATCCTCGGTAAAAACGTGGCTCCTCGCGATTACGAGGAATATGACACTCGATTACCGCAAGTCGGCCTTTCTTCGCAAGGTCACGCTGGTGGATGCTTTTGCCGCCAGGGAGGAGCAGGCTGCCGCCACTTCTGCCGAGCATGAGGTCATGGCCCGGATGACCCTGAATGAGATGTGGGACCTGGTCCTGAAGCTGCCTGTCAAGTATCGCGAGGTGCTGATTCTGTTCGCCCACCATCAGCTATCCATGAAAGAGATCGCCGATGTACTGGGTGTGAGCGAGGGAACGGTCAAATCGAGACTGTTTCATGCGCGCAGCAAAATTTCGAGGTTGAAGGAGAGTCTTGACCATGGACCCGATCGACAGTAAGTGGAAACAACAATTGATAAACGGCCCGTTCGATCAGGATGGCTTCACGGATGCCTTGCGCCAGCGCATCGAAACCCGGTTGGAGCAACATACGCCTTCACCTTCCACTTCGGTATGGAAACGCCCTTGGATAGCGGCAGCCGGTGCGGCCTTGTTCCTGGGTCTGTTCGTACTGGGCTTTGCCGGCGAACGCCTCCTCGCTCCTGACAAGCTGGCCGTCATGGATCAGAAGAAAGTGCCGCATTCCGCCTCCGCGGTGGTCAACGACTATGAAGCGGGCGTACGCTCCGCCGTCCTGGTCGGACTCCGGACCGATGTGACGATAGCCGGCTCACCCGGATACAAAAGCGAATACCGCACGCTGCTGATCGCTCCCGAGGCCAGCCGGCTTCAGGTGACAGCCGAAGGCAGCGGCATCCTGATGCCGTATAAGATGGATTTCTGGCGCTTGGGCGAAGAGTACATCCCGACGGCAGAGGGCGGTTCGGTGGCCCGTGTGACCGCTAAGCTCGCAGAGCCCGCCCGGCAGCTTCCTGTGCCGTCCCGCAACGCTGTCACGAAATCCGATCTCCTTATAGCCTTGCAGAGCGAGAAGCTGGTGTTCGTCGGCAACCGCTATGTGGCTATGGAGCAGAGTGTTCTGGCCAAGGATGTGAAGGGGGGACTGCGGAATTCGAATTATGTCTGGGTCAAGGATGTGCCCCAATTGAGTGCTAAGGCCACGACGCCTGCCTCCGCGGTGGCAAGCTCTCCGCTGCAGCAGCCGCATGTCAAGCTGCAGGATCTGTACAAAACAGGCGTGGAGCCGGCTCTCCGGTCCATCACGCCCGTCCTGCCCGCTGCTGATCGGACGAACCCGAAGGCCACCCTGGATACAGCCGGGGAGAGCTGGACGGTCGTCCGGCAGCAGGGACGCTGGGTAGCGCAGGTCGCCTCCTATGAGACTGTCGCTGCCGACGAGGGGGCTCGCTATAAGTTAAAGAATTTCCCCTTAGACCTGCCTGTTGAAGTCGTCTCGCATGACCAGCTCGTCACCGACTGGGCGGACATCAAGCGCGTGCAGCCTGCTGCCGTAGATGCCTATTCGTCGCCAAATCAGGATGTCGTGCTGGTCGTGACTGACCGTCATCTGATCGTATATCCTTACCAGGGGGCTTTGCTTTCGAGTCCGCTGCTGACCGTCGAGCTGCAGCCCCAGGAATCCGTCATCATGGCTCACTGGGCGATTGATCCGTATATCGATCCATGGAAGAAGAAGGTTTCAACCCTACTGGCTCAATAAACGACATGCTCTTCGAAGTCCGGCCCATCCGGCACGATCATCACATGCGTCTGACCCGGCTGCAATTGCACCTCCCGGCCCTGCTCGTACCAGCGAATGGGGCTTTCTTCGCGTTCCCGGCGCCATTCGACCGGCCGAACAGCTCCCTGCTGGAACAACAGCGCATGGCCACTGCCGGTCAGCTTGACCTCCCGGCGCCCCTCCTGATCCAGCACCTTGTGCGGCGCCCCCATCACCACGACATTGACGGCCTTTAGCGGTTCCTCATTGTTCAGATCGATATGCGGACTCCCGTTGATCGACCTCTCGTATACACCGGTGGTCTGATCATATGCATAGGCTACCCGGTATGATTGCAGCAGAAAGGTAACCTCCAGCTTCAGCGCTTCGCGACTGCCCGGGGCGACCGTCTCCTTTGCCGGATCTCCCGGCTTGGACGCTGCGAATGTATACACGGGCGCCTCCGGCCCCTTCTCACCCAGCCTCCGCTGAGCTGCGCCCTGTCTGACCTGCTCCAGACTTGTGTACAGGTTATGAGGCGCCTTCCGGGTCTTTTCCCTCCAGAAGTAAGGACCGGCGTTCGTAATTTCATCCAGGTTCTCGATGCTTTGCTTCTTGATGGTCTCGTAGCCGTCCGGACTTCCGCCCGCGTGCACCTGAATGGCGCCGTAGCCTTTACCCAAGCTGATAAAATAAGGGCGGATACTGCGCACCGGACCTACAGGGTCTGGGGAAGACTTGCTCTGGAAGAAAGCGATCAGCCTCGTAATCTCTCCTTCCGCCAGCACCTCGAACAGCAGATCCGCCTGAGACAAGCCGCTCTGGGGTCTTGCCTGCGGAGCATTATTGATGACGACCATAACGGGTCTGGCTTCCTGCTTTTCCGCGGCCGGCATCCCGGTCAGCGGAGACACATAGAGAGGCTGCACAGGTACAGGCGGCTTCTCGGGCGCTACCACAGGTTCTCCGGACTCTGGAGTGACAGGAGCGAATACCGGAGCTTTGTCGGGAGAGCAGCCCGTTACCGGCCATGCCATAAGACAGGCAAGCAAGGCCCAGGCAGAACGTCTTATTCCGCGTCTGTTCAGGTTCATACCGATCACCTCTTTCGAGAATATGGATTAACCAAACATCCAGCAGCTTAACGACAACGATCCATACTGATATTGACGATGCAGGAGCTTCGCCTTCTTCCCCTGGTGGGCAGCCCCCATCGCGATGAGCAGGGGAGCCAGATGCTCCCCCCGGGGTACGGCTTCCCTGGCAAATGGAGCTTCAAGATCATACCGGAATAGCCGGTCCATATCCCACGTCTCCAGACACTCGGACAGCCACTCGTCGAAGGCTATCGCCCAATCATCCGCTTCATTCTCCTGCCAGGCCAGCTTGCCCAGATTATGCACAGTGCCGCCGCTTCCTACGATCAGCACCCGCTGATCACGCAGTCCAGCCAGCGCGCGGCCGATCCGGTATTGCTCCTCCGGTACCAGCCCGGGATTGACAGACATCGAGACGACGGGAATATCAGCGTGCGCATACATCAGCTTCAGGACGATCCAAGCTCCATGATCAAGTCCACGGCGGTCGTCCAGCTCGCAGGCGATTCCCTGCTCCTCCAGCTGACGCCGAATCTGCAGCGCCAGAGCAATATCTCCCTGAGCCGGATAGCGTACCTCATAGAGCTCGTCCTGATAGCCGAAGAAATCGTGAATCGTCTCATAGAAGACGGCCGAGCCGATACGCTGCGGCGCTGCCTCCCAATGTGAGCTGAATACAACGATAGCCCGCGGCTTCGGCAGCCTGGAGGCGAGTACTCCCAGGAACCGGCCGTACCTGTGCGGCTCCGTAGCAAGTGTGGGCAAGCCGTGTGCGACAAACAGCGAAGGAAGTATACGACAACAGCTCCTTTTCTGAAATCCGCTGTAGGGAGTCCCTTCAATCTCGGCGGATGGACATTCCGGTATTGACGATGGGCTTTCTCTTCCGTTAAGCCTATGTAAGTAAACGTATGCGGAATGTTCTCCAACAGTGTCAGGTCTGCCCAAGCCGCAGCTCCGATACCCGGAAGCATTCCCAGCACCGCCTTGCCTCCCCAGCCATCCGCTTCTCCCGCACTATTGAAGTGAAGAGACATCTGGTCAGGCAGCATGGCAATGCTCCAGTCACCGCATTTGTACGTCTAGACTGTACTCCTTTTGTGCCATTATACATCATCTGGAAGATCACACTCCACTAACAACTGTTAATTAAAGAAAACAAAGAGACCGGAGAGCGCTATTCCAGCGCTTCCGGCCTCTCCTCTAACCCTTATATCGTCGGCGTAATCCGCCTGTTTACCTGCACGGTTTCCCCTGCAAGCCAACCCGGCTTACAGCTGCGCTTGAACCCAAGCTTCCAGCTCGGGCAGCGGCTTGAAGCCTACTTGAGTGCCTACCTCTACGCCGTCTTTGAACAGCTTCAGCGTAGGGATACTCATGACGCCATACTGGCCGGCTGTTTCCGGATTGTCATCCACGTTGACTTTCGCGATCGTGATCGCGTCTCCTACTTTGCCGTTCAGCTCTTCCAGCACAGGCGCGATCATTTTGCACGGTCCGCACCACGGAGCCCAAAAATCTACCAGTACAACGCCTTCTTTGACCGTTTGTCCAAACTCACTGTCTTTTACATTCACAATAGCCATGATCGATCTCTCCTTCGGGGATAAAATATAATTCTTATATTAACTGTCACCATTTCAGTAACAGATGAAACATATGAAAAACGAATCTCATGCCATTCAGCCACAACCTACGGCTTCGCGGCATGCACCAACCTTAACCTATCCAGCACGTCCGTGACCTTGACCTGCTCAAGAAAAGTCAGCATCCGGTTCTCCGCCTCAGAGAAAATACCATCCATGACCTCCGCCATATTGCAGGCTACGAGACAATCCTCATCCTCATCGCCCGAGCACCAGGAAGGCTTGATGGACCCGATTGAAGTAACCCGGTACACCTCGGCCAGTGTCACCTCTTGAGGGTCACAGGCGAGCGTATAGCCCCCTCCGCTTCCTTCTCGGGTTGCCACATAACCAGTCTTCTTCAGACAGCTCAATACCTTGCGTACGCGTGCAGGGTGCGTACAGACATTGGCCGCGATCATCTCGCTCGTAGCCGTTCGGTCCGGACGATAGGCAAGCAGCACCAAACTATGAACCGCTATGGTGAATTCACTGTTCACACGAATCATCCTTTCCTGACGATGTCTTACTGTTATTATAAATGTTACAGATAAGGTTGTCAATCCGATATCCTCTATCAACAACCTTATCGTCCCCACTGCTTAGCGATTAAGATACAACGGATGTTTCTTCTCCGTAGACTGCTGATTCAGCGTCCGGTAGGTGGAGCGGCCCACATAGAGCGGGATTTCCAGCCGGCTGAAGTCAGGCAGGCCATCCTCTAGGAAATAATCACGGTCCTGATAACGCTGCACAATTTCACCTGCGATCCATTCATGATCGCCATACGTCGTTATGTTCATTGTTTTGCATTCATAAGCGAAATATGCATCGGTCAGCACCGGAATATCCGTCCGAAGGCCCTCTTCGTAAGGAATGCCGAGCTTCTCGAACTTGTCCATATCTCTGCCGCTAAAGGTTCCGACCGCTTGAATCATCTCCGAGCATCTGGCAGGGAGAAAATGAACGCCAAATTCGCCGCTTTGTTCGATCAGCGAATAGGTATAGGTTTCTTTGCGGAGGGATATCCCGTAAATGCCAGGCGATGAGCCGATGTACGTATGCCAGCCGGATGCCATAATATTCTGCTTCCCCTTGTAACGTGCGGTTACGACCGCGACCATGCCGGGGTAAGAGTACCACAGTTCTTCCTCAATCGGTAATCTCATTCGAACGTCACCCTTTTCTTCATTATCGTCAACTTCTTGAACTCGGAGTGCTGCCTCACGCTTCAACTGCTTCCCTAGCGCTCCTTGCTTCAATATCCAGTTTAACCCCTCCGAACGAATCAGCATAGTCCGAATAAACGGCAGCACCACGACCGGAAACTACACTTGATGCAGATACTGCATGTGATATGCGGCAAACCTTATTCGCTAGAAGATGAAACAAAGACCGCAATCTCCGAAGGGGAGAAGCGGCCTTTGCTGATTGCCTTCTAGCATTAAGGGGATTAAGGTTTGACGTCATAAATTTTGTAAAGCTCATCCATCATCAGGTTCGCTGCTTTGACACCGCCGGCCAGGTTCCAGATCACATCGTTTACCCGGTACGTCTTATTGTTCTTCACGGCGTTCAGGTTTTTCCACAGCGGATCTTTCGTCCACTCCTGCTCTTGCTGATTGGCTTTACCGTCACCGGTTTCATAAGTGAAATAGATGATCATATCGCCATCTGCCTCAGGCAGACGTTCCTTCGTAATTTCCTCAGCGAAGTTATCCTTAGACTTCACGGTCGGACGGGCAATCCCAATCTGCTTGAAGATGATACCGGTGAAGGTCTCGGACAAGTAAATTCTAGTCTTGCCAGCCATAAACCGGACTACGGATACCTTCTGGTTCAGCTTGTCGCCCGCTTTGCCTTTGAAATCCTCAACACGCTTATCGAACGCCGCAATCACCTTGTTTCCTTCCTCTGTCTTGCCGAGCGCTTCCGCATACAAGTTGAAGTTATTCTTCCATTCGCCGCGCAGCGTCTCCGAGAACACGGTCGGGGCAATCGCCTTGAGCTGCTCATAGATCTTCTCCTGGCGCATCTTGTTGCCCAGGATCAGGTCCGGCTTGAGCGCTGCGATCTGCTCCAGATTCGGCTGGCCTTCTTCGCCGACGACCACGACGCCTTCCATATCCGACTTGATATGATCATACCACGGATTTCCTGTGAAGGATTTGACGGCGCCTACCGGCTTGACGCCCATCGCCAGCAAGGCTTCAGTTCCTTCGTTCGTGAGAATGACGACGCGCTTAGGCGCAGCAGGGACATCCGTCTCTCCCATCGCATGCTTCACTTTATGAGGTGCGGCTGCTGCAGTCGTCTCAGACTTGCCTCCAGCGGATGACGCAGAGCCTGCAGGAGCTGTATCCTTGGTTCCGCAAGCCGTCATCACAAGACCGGTCGCCAGAATGATCGCAAGGGCAGCTGTTGATTTCATATTGCGCATAAACATCATGATGTACATGTTCCCCCTGTATGTAACTTAGCACTCTTAGTGATAACCATTATCACTAACGCCTATATATCGTACTCGCTGTCCGGCCCAAAGTCAACGAAAATCTGATAATGATTCTCAAAGTCATACATAAATTAGGATACCCGCGCAAAGCAAAGAAGCCGTACCTGGATAAGCGACACTCCAGGTACAACTTCTCTTTCTTCCGTGGTCACAAGCGTACTGACCGCCTACCTACACGAGCGCCCGATTCGCGATATCCGTTCGCATATGCTTGCCTTCAAAGTGAATGTGGTCAGCGGCCGCGTATGCCTTCTGACGCGCCTCGGCGATATTCGCACCAAGTCCGGTTACTCCAATGACTCGGCCCCCGCTGGTCACCAGTTGGCCGTCCTGACCGATCGCCGTCCCGGCGTGGAATACCAGGGCGTCTTCTACCCGGTCGAGGCCTTCGATGGCCAGACCCTTCGGATAAGAAGCCGGATAACCCGGCGAAGCCAGAATCACGCAGACCGCAGCCTCGTCGCTCCACTCGATCTCCATCTGATCCAGACGTCCGTTGATGCTCGCCAGGAAAATATCAAGCAGGTCCGTCTTCAGACGAGGCAGCACAACCTGCGTCTCTGGATCGCCGAAGCGCGCGTTGAACTCGATCGTCTTAGGACCGTCCGGCGTCAGCATTAGCCCGGCGAACAAGACGCCGCGGAACGGGCGTCCTTCGGCGACCATCGCTTGGGCCGTTGGCTTTACGATCGTCCGGATCGCCTCGTCGATGACCTCCTGCGGGATATGCGGCAGCGGAGAATACGTACCCATGCCGCCTGTATTCGGCCCTTGATCGCCGTCATACACAGCCTTGTGATCCTGTGCCGGAGACATCGGACGAACCACTTCGCCGTCCACGAACGCGAGTATCGACATCTCTTGACCGGTCAGGAACTCCTCAATCACGACCTGATTGCCGGATTCCCCGAATACTTTGGCGACCATAATTTCCTGCAGCGCCTTGTCCGCTTCCTCCAAGGAATGAGCGATGATGACGCCCTTACCTGCAGCCAGGCCATCCGCCTTGATGACATAAGGCGCGCGAAGCTGGTCCAGATAAGCACGGGCCGGTTCATAGGCATCGAACGACTCGTAAGCGGCCGTCGGAATATTATATTTTTTGAGCAGCTGCTTCGTAAATACTTTGCTGCCCTCGATAATGGCCGCATTCTGCCGCGGTCCATAGACCGTCAGGCCCTTGCCTTCCAAGTAATCGACAATGCCTGCAGCCAGCGGATCATCCGGACCGATGACGACCAGATCAATGGATTGATCCCGTGCAAACTGGGCGATCTCTTCGAACTTGTCCACAGCAATGGGTACACATTCCGCTACAGCGGCGATCCCGCCATTGCCCGGAGCACAGTACAGCTCCCCGATCTTCGGGCTTTTCTTCAGCGCCCAGCATATCGCATGCTCACGGCCTCCGCCGCCTACTACCAATACTCGCACCTGTCACACGCCCCCATTCGAATTGTTCACGCTGCCTAACCGTCCTGACACAAGAGGCCCATGCTCCGTCTCCTCCGGCTCTCTCCAACCGAAGGAGTCCAGTCATCACGGGCCTCATTCATGCATGCTTCTGATAAGCAGCCTTTACGACCGGCATATTCCCCCAGCCGGGCTATTCCTTGTTGCGCACCAGCAGTTCACTCGCTCCGTCTTCGATCCGGATCGTTTTGACGAGCAGCGAGATTTTGTTCTCTTCGTTCAAGGCATTCCAGTACAGATCTGCAATCTCTTGTGCATCGCCCGCCAGCGGCACGAGCGCAGGCTCACCCTGGAACGAAGGCAGCGGATTGCCGTCGCCTGCATACGTATGAATGCAGTGTCCGAAGCCCGGCAAAGCCTTCTCGTACGCATACGTATGGCGCAGCGTCTGGTCCTCGGTATTGCCTGCCGACTTCAGGATCGACAGCTTATAAGCAAATTGCTTGTCGTTCAGGTCGACGATCCCGCTGATCCGCGGGGTGAAGTTAGGCGCATCCGGCTCATAGGTCCGGGTAGCCAGCGCCGACTCGAAGGAGCCTCCGGCTTGCAGCGCGTCGTAGATCGTGTCGGTCTGATCGCCGTTGGTCACGATATGCGCGCCGTTCGTATGCTTCACCGGGTAGTAAATAATCAGCGAAGGATCAGTCAGCTTGGCCGGGTCCTTCGCTTCAGTGCGCAGGAAGCCGTTCGCTTCCTCGATAAAGACGCGGTTGCGGCTGTTCTCGCTCCGTCCCATGATCCAATATACTTGTACCAGGCGGGTACCGTCCGGTGTCAGACCAATGACGATCCCCCGTCCCGGATAAACATTCTCTTGTAGTCCTGCTGCGTAGGCTTCCGCTTGTGCGGCTCTTGTACTTGTCACGGCTTTTCCATGCCTCCCGGAAATGAGTTCGATTAGTGGTGGAACAAACGCACGCCCGAATAGGACATGACCATGCCGTAATCATTGGCAGCCTGGACAACTTCCTCATCGCGCATGGAGCTGCCGGCCTGTACGACATACTTCACGCCGCTGCGGCTGGCACGGTCCAGGTTGTCCCGGAACGGCAGGAAGGCATCCGAGCCGTACGATACGCCCTGCAGCTTGCCCAACCATTCGCGCTTCTCTTCGCGCGACAGACGGGCAGGAATTTCGTCAAATGCCGCTTCCCAAGCCGCTTGCTCGACAGGCGTCAACTCTTCCTCCAGCCACAGATCGATCGCATTGTTCTGCTCCGCGCGGGACAGCCCTTGACGGAACTTCATGTTCAGCGCCGTCGGATGCTGACGCAGGAACCAGCGGTCAGCCTTATCTCCAGCCAGACGGGTACAGTGAATCCGGGATTGCTGACCGGCACCGATACCGATCGTCTGCCCGTCCAGGGTGTAGCAGATGGAGTTGGACTGCGTGTACTTGAGCGTCACGAGCGCGATCAGCAGATCCCGCTTCGCGTTATCCGGCAAGTCTTTGTTCTCGGTCACGATATGCTCCAGCGCACTCGCTTCGATCGCCGCGTTGTTGCGCTCCTGCTGCAGCTTGAGTCCAAACAGCGTACGCAGCTCGACCGGATCCGGCACGTAATCCGGATCGATCTCGATGATCAGGTACTTGCCGCCCTTCTTCGCCTTAAGAATCTCCAGCGCTTCCTCCGTATAGCCCGGTGCCACGACCAGATCGGACACCTCGCGCTTCAGCAGCTGAGCGGTGGATGCGTCCACCACGTCGCTGAGCGCTGCCGCATCGCCGAAGGACGACATGCGGTCCGCGCCGCGGGCACGCGCATAAGCCGTCGCCAGCGGAGACAGCTCCAGGCCTTCGACGAAGTACGCTTTCGCTAGCTCAGGCGTCAGCGGAGCGGCTACGGCAGCTCCTGCCGGGCTGACGTGCTTGAACGAAGCGGCTGCCGGCAGTCCTGTAGCGCTGCGCAGCTCGCGGGCGAGCTGGAAGCCGTTGAGCGCATCCAGCAGATTGATGAAGCCCGGATCTCCGCTCAGGATACGGATCGGGAGAGCACCGTCTGTGAACAGCTTGGCTTGCTTCTGATGCGGGTTCATGCCGTAACGCAGTTCGAGCGTATTGCTCGTATTGACAGTCTGGCTCATTGGTTATTCATCCCATCTGTTATAGAATTGTTCGCCTGAACGACCCGGTCCAGATCGATGGCGCCTTGCACGATGTCCTGAATCACTTGCGGGTACAACGCATGCTCGATCGGATGTATGCGCCTCTCCAGGGATTCCTCCGTATCTCCGTCCTCAATCGCCAGCGCGCACTGCGCCAGGATCGGACCGCTGTCCAGTCCTCCGTCCACCAGATGCACCGTCACGCCGGTCACCTTCACGCCGTGCGCCAGCGCTTGACGAACCGCGTGAAGCCCCGGAAACGACGGCAGCAGAGAAGGATGGATATTGAGCATCCGTCCCCAATAGGCCTCGACGAGCACCTCCGTCAGAATACGCATATAGCCAGCGAGAATGACGAGGTCAACCTTCCTGTCCCGCAGCTCAGCCAGAATATCCTGCTCGTAGGCCTGACGCGAGGCATATTCCTTGGGCGTGAACGTGTAGACGGGAATACCCGCCTTCGTCGCCCGCTCCACGACCTTGGCCTTCGGCCGGTCGCAGACCAAAAGCTCGATGGTCGCATCGAGCCGGCCTGCCTTCACCGCATCCGCTATCGCTTGAAAATTGCTCCCGCTCCCCGATGCGAATACGGCGATGCGGAATGGGGCCTTACTCATACTTCAGCACCTTGGAAAGTCACGATCTTCTCGCCTGCCGTTACACGTCCGAGCGTGTAAGCCGTCTCGCCGTTCTGCGCGAACAGCTCCGCTGCACGGGCCGCGTATTCCTCAGCGACGATCACGACCATACCGATACCCATGTTGAAGGTACGGAACATATCGTTGTTGCTGATGCCGCCCTCGCGCTGCATCAGCTGGAAGATCGGCAGAATCGGCCAGGAGCCGTAGTCGATCTCTACATTGACGCCTTCTGGCAGCACGCGCGGAATGTTCTCCAGGAAGCCGCCGCCCGTAATATGGGCCATGCCCTTGATCGGCACTTCCTGCAACGCAGCCAGCACCGGCTTCACATAGATCTTCGTCGGTGCGAGCAGCGTATCGCCCAGCTTGCCGCCGAGCTCGTCGATCGTATCGTGCAGCGAGTAGCCCTTCTGCTCCAGCAGCAGCTTGCGCACGAGCGAGAAGCCATTGCTGTGCACGCCGCTGGACGCCAGACCCAGCACCACATCGCCTGGCTGGATCGTGCTGCCGTCGATGATTTTCTTCTTATCCACGATGCCTACAGTGAACCCGGCGATATCGTATTCGCCTTCGCTGTACATGCCCGGCATCTCGGCCGTCTCGCCGCCGATCAGCGCTGCGCCCGATTGCACACATCCATCGCTGATCCCCTTGACGATCGCTTCGATCTTCTCCGGGATGACCTTGTCGCAAGCCAGATAGTCGAGGAAGAACAACGGCTCCGCGCCCTGTACGATAATATCGTTCACGCACATGGCGACAGCGTCGATGCCGATCGTGTCGTGCTTATCCATGGCGAACGCAATCTTCAGCTTCGTACCGACACCGTCGGTTCCGGATACGAGCACTGGCTCATCGTATTTGTCCTTGTTCAAGCCGAACAAACCGCCAAAGCCTCCGAGCTCTGTCAATACTTCCGGACGGAACGTCGTCTTGACGTGCTTCTTCATGCGCTCTACCGCTTCATTACCGGCGGCAATGTCGACCCCGGCTTGTTTATATGCATCGGACACTTGAGATTTCCTCCTCTAGAATTGGGGGTGCTGGGAACAGGAAGCCGCAGCCTGCCGCTGGACTCCGCAACTCCGCAGATCCCCCGGTGAAATAATAGATCTGCCTGACAAACGCAGGCTGACAGCCCGTCTCTTAAGTCTAAGACTGCACAGATACTGGACTGCTCCCATCAGGTACAGCGTATATGAAATTCCGGCTTAGTCGCAGCCGCAGCCTAGAGCGGCCTCGTCCGGCACCGGCGTCGGGTATTTGTTATCGAAGCATGCGGTGCAATGCCCGCGGTTGTACTCGCCGGCAGGACGGCCAATTGCCGTCAGCAGGCCGTCCTTGGTCAGGAAGTGCAGCGAATCGGCATTGATCGCTTGGCGGATTTCCTCGACGGATTTCACCGCAGCGATCAGCTCTTCCCGGCTCGGCGTATCGATGCCATAGAAGCACGGATTCGCGAACGGCGGCGAGCTGATGCGCACATGCACCTCGGCCGCTCCCGCTTCGCGAAGCAGGTTCACGATCCGCAGGCTCGTCGTGCCGCGCACGATCGAGTCGTCGATCATGACGACGCGCTTGCCCTCCACGATGCTGCGCACCGCGGACAGCTTCATCTTCACGCCCTGCTCGCGCAGCTCCTGGCTCGGCTGGATGAATGTCCGGCCCGTGTACCGGTTCTTGATCAGACCGAGCTCATATGGAATGCCCGTCTGCTCCGCGTAACCGATCGCAGCGGAGATGGACGAATCCGGTACGCCTGTGACGATGTCGGCATCCACAAACGATTCCATCGCCAGCTGACGTCCCATCCGCTTGCGTGCGGAGTGGATATTGGTCGAGTCGATGTCGCTGTCCGGACGTGCGAAGTAAATATACTCCATCGCGCAGATCGCGCGCTGCTTGATTGGCGAGAAGCGATCATGCGTGACCCCGCCTGTCCGCTGATCGAGCACGAGCAGCTCACCCGGCTCGACATCCCGCTCGTACTTGGCGCCGACCGCGTCGAACGCACAGGACTCGGAGGAGAACAGTCTCGCTGTCCCTAGCCGTCCTGCCACCAGCGGACGAAGCCCATGAGGGTCACGCGCTATGATCAGTTTGTCGCGCGTCAGGAACATGAAGGCGAAGGCGCCTTCGACCTGCAGCAGCGCTTCCTTCACCGCCAGCACGATATCATCATGCTTGGAGCGGGCGATCAGATGCGCCACAACCTCCGTGTCGCTCGTCGTCTGGAAGATCGAGCCCTCGCGCTCCAGACGCTTCTTGATCTCCGGGGCATTGGTCAGGTTGCCGTTCGTGGCGATCGCGAGATCCCCTTCCCGGTACTTGAACACGAGCGGCTGGGCATTCGCCAGCTTGCTCTCGCCCGAGGTCGAATAC
Organism: Paenibacillus filicis; assembly: GCF_038070315.1. Classification (NCBI taxonomy): domain Bacteria; kingdom Bacillati; phylum Bacillota; class Bacilli; order Caryophanales; family Paenibacillaceae; genus Paenibacillus; species Paenibacillus filicis. Next base: position 165,333 of record NZ_JBBPCC010000017.1, read on the forward strand.
CGCACATGCGAAATCGAGCAATTGCCGACCAGCGTGCCCAGCGTATCGTTGTCGAATACCTCCTTCACAAGCCCCATGCCGCGGTGGTAATTAAAGCTATCGCCGCCTGCCACACAGATGCCTGCGCTTTCCTGGCCCCGGTGCTGCAGCGCATGAAGTCCGTAATACGACAGCGAAGCCGCCTCGGCATGACCGAATACGCCGAACACTCCGCACTCCTCGCGCAGCTTGTCGAAATATTCTCCGTGCCCCTGTACACCTTCATTGTAAAACTCGCCCGTCCAGAGGCGCGGCGAAGCCGCGCCTTCCGTCTCGAGACGATGTTCAGGTACAAACTTCAAGCCCGCCGCGCTTCTTGCTCCCGCTTGCCCTTGTTGATCCAACTGTACTTTCAGCGCTTGCCCAAGCTCTGGCTGTAATTCAAGTCCTTGTCCGCCGACGATCAGTTCATCAGACATGGAATCGCATCCTTCCAAACCTTTTCTAGTTGAGTAACAGATGCATCAATCGCAGAGACCGCGTTAACCGAAACTTGCAGCTTCTCACCGCCGACCGTACCGAGCGCTTGCACCGGCACACCGCGGGAGGACAGGAATTGCTCCAGCTCCGCTGCCTTCTCCGGCGACGCGCTGAGCAGGATACGGGATTGGCTCTCGCTGAACAAGGCCAAATCCGCACGCAAGGCGGAATCGAAGTTGACCTTGGCGCCGATGCCGCCGCTGATGCAGCTCTCGGCCAGCGCTACCGCCAGACCGCCGTCAGACAAGTCATGCGCCGAAGCGACCAGACCGTTCTGGATCGCAGCCAGCACGGAATCAAGCAGAACCTTCTCCACATCGAGGTCGATAGCCGGAGGACGGCCTTCGGTGACGCCATGGATCACGTATTGGAACTCGCTTCCGCCCAGCTCCGCCTTCGTATCGCCGAGCAGCAGCACGACATCGCCCTCGGACTTGAAGCCTTGCGTCGTGATGTGATCCAGGTCATGCACCAGACCGACCATGCCGACGACCGGCGTCGGGTAGATCGCGCCCTTAGCATTCTCGTTGTACAAGCTGACGTTACCGCCGATAACCGGCGCGTTCAGCTTGCGGCAGGCTTCCGCCATACCGTCGGTGGCCTTCTCCAGCTGCCAGAAGATTTCCGGCTTCTCCGGGCTGCCGAAGTTCAGGTTGTCCGTGATCGCGAGCGGCTCAGCGCCCGTACAAACGTTATTGCGCGCCGCTTCCGCTACCGCGATGCGTCCGCCCACTTCAGGGTCCAGGTAAACGAAGCGTCCGTTGCAATCCGTCGACATCGACAGCGCCTTGCGGGAGCCGCGGATCGTAACGACCGCCGCGTCAGAGCCCGGTTGAACAGCTGTGCTCGTACGGACCATGTAATCGTATTGGTTATATACCCACTCCTTGCTCGCAACCGTTGGGGATGCCAGCACTTTCAGGAGAGCATCATTCAAATCCGTGATTTCCGGGTAAGCGGCCGTGTCCACAGAAGCATTCGCTTCGTAGTACGCCGGAACCGCCGATGGCTTGTGGTACATCGGGCACTCGTCGACAAGCGCCGTAACCGGCATGTCAGCGACCAGCTCGCCGTTGTGGAACAGCTTCAGGTTGCCGTCGTCGGTTACTTTGCCGACCTTCGGGCAATCCAGACCCCAGCGCGCGAAGATCGCGCGGGCTTGCTCCTCATGCTCAGGCTTCACGACGAACAGCATGCGCTCCTGGGACTCGGACAGCATCATCTCGTAAGGTGTCATGCCCGCTTCACGCTGCGGGACCGCGTCGAGGTACAGCTCCATACCATTGCCGGCCTTGCTCGCCATCTCGGAGCTGGAGCAGGTTAAGCCCGCTGCGCCCATATCCTGGATGCCGACGACGATGCCGGAGTTGATCAGCTCGAGACAAGCCTCCAGTACCAGCTTCTCCATGAACGGGTCCCCAACTTGAACCGCGGAGCGCTTGGACTCGGATTCAGCCGTCAAGTCCTCGGATGCGAATGTCGCACCGTGGATACCGTCGCGGCCGGTAGCCGGACCAACGTAGAACACCGGGTTGCCGACGCCCTTGGCGACACCCTTCTGAATCTTGTCGTGGTCGATGATCCCCACGCACATCGCGTTGACGAGCGGGTTGCCTTCATAGCTCTCATCGAACATGATCTCGCCGCCGACTGTCGGGATGCCGATGCAGTTGCCGTAGCCCGCAATCCCGGAGACGACATGCTCGAACAAATATTTGACGCGGTCGTTGGTCAGACGTCCGAAACGCAGTGAGTTCAGCACCGCTACCGGACGTGCGCCCATGGAGAAAATATCGCGGATAATACCGCCTACGCCTGTTGCTGCGCCTTGGTAAGGCTCAACTGCCGACGGGTGGTTATGGCTTTCGATCTTGAAGACGACCGCTTGGTTATCGCCGATGTCAACGATACCCGCGCCTTCGCCCGGACCCATCAGAACGCGCGGTCCCGTCACCGGGAACTTCTTCAGCACGACCTTGGAGTTTTTATAGGAGCAGTGCTCGGACCACATGACGCTGAATACGCCGATCTCGACGTAGTTCGGCTTGCGGCCGAGGAACCCGCAAATTTTCTCATATTCGGAATCGGACACGCCGAATTGCTTGTAGATCTTCTGTTCTTCGATTTGCTGGGCTGTTGGTTCCTTAGCCGATAACTGCTGCGCCATGCTTTTCCCTCCAGGTGCTCAAAATCGATGTAAACATCCGGCGGCCGTCCGCCGAGCCGAGAATTTCGTCGATCGCGCGCTCCGGGTGCGGCATCATGCCGACCACGTTGCCCGCTTTGTTGCTGATACCCGCGATATTGTCCACGGAGCCGTTCGGATTATTGCCTTCCTGATAGCGGAACACGATCTGGTTGTTCGCCTTAAGCTCAGCCAGCGTCGCGTCATCACAGTAGTAGTTGCCTTCGCCGTGCGCGATCGGGATGTTGATCAGCTCACCTTGCGCGTATTCGCGCGTGAACGGGTTGTCAGTGCTCTCAACCGACAGCACCGACTGGTGACAGCGGAATTTCAGGGAATTGTTGCGAAGCAGCGCGCCCGGGAGCAGGCCGGCTTCGGTCAGGATCTGGAAGCCGTTACAGATGCCCAGCACGTATTTGCCTTGAGCAGCCGCTTCCACCAGCGCATTCATCACCGGCGCGAAGCGTGCAATCGCTCCACAGCGGAGGTAGTCGCCGTACGAGAAGCCTCCAGGGACCAGGATTGCATCGTATTTGGACAAGTCGCTTTCCGTATGCCATACATATTCTACAGGCTGTCCGATCGTGTCCTCGACGGCTTTGAAGCAGTCGATATCACAGTTGGAGCCGGGAAATACCAATACCGCGAAATTCATCGCTCTCGCTCCTCCTTTGGCTTAAGCCTGCACCAATTCAAACCGGTAGTCTTCAATCACAGTGTTCGCCAGCAGCTTCTCACACATCGCCTTCACACGCTCTTCCGCCGCTGCGCGGTCTGCCGTATTCAAGTCAACTTCCAGATATTTGCCGATCCGCACTTGTCCGACCTCGTCGAAGCCCATCGAATGGAGCGCGCCTTGCACGGCCGTTCCTTGTACGTCAAGTACGCTTTGCTTAATCGTTACATACACGGTTGCTTTGAACATTAGGAATGATTCCTCCCGGGAAATGGTTAGTTGGATGTCAAACGGTTATAAATATCGCGATAGCGGCGGCTTGTTTCCTCTACGACCTGTGCAGGCAGAGGGGCCGGCTCGCTGTTCTTGTCCCAATCCGTCGAAGCGAGGTACGTACGTACCGGCTCCTTGTCCATGCCGTCGATCTCGATATCGAGCTCGTACTTGTTCTTATCCCAGAAGCGGGACGAATCCGGCGTGAAAATCTCGTCGATCAGGATGATCTCGCCGTCGATCAGACCGAATTCGAACTTCGTATCGGCCAGGATGATCCCCCGCTCCTCGCACAGGGCGCGGGCGAACTCGTACAGCCTGATGCTCTTCTCCTGCAGTTGCTCGGTCAGCTCGGCGCCGACCAGCTCCTTCATCCGCTCGATGGAGATGTCCTCATCATGGCCGACGTCGTTCTTCGCCGCAGGCGTGAAGATCGGCTCAGGGAAGCGCTCGTTCTTGCGCAGACCTGCGGGCAGCTTATGTCCGTTCACTTCGCCTGTCGCCTGGTACTGGCGCCAGCCGCCGCCGGTGATGTAGCCGCGTACGACACACTCAATGTCGATCCGCTCCGCCTTCTTGGTGACCATGAAGCGGTCCTTCATCACATCTGCATCGGTGATCAGATCTGCAATCCGCTCCACATCGGCGTGAACCACATGGTTTGGCTGAATCGCTGCCGTCTGCTCGAACCAGAACTTGCTGAGCGAGTTCAGCACATCGCCCTTGTAAGGAACCGCCGGGCTAAGCACCCAGTCGAACGCCGAGATGCGGTCGGTAACCGCAATCAGGTAATGCTCGCCGAGATCGTACAGCTCCCGGACCTTGCCTTTATACAGCAGCGGCGCCTTGACATACTCCTGCGCGCTAGATATCGCCTTCGCTTGCTTCTCTCCCATGACCGAGTCGGCCTCCCCTTGGAGCCTGGGCTTAGCTCAAGCCCAGACGTTTGAAAATGGTATCGACATGCTTCAGATGCCAGCTCGGATTGAATGCATCCTCGATCTCATCCGTGCTCAGCGCTTCCGTGATAGCCGGTGTAGCCAGCACGATCTCGCGGAACGAACGCTGCTCCTCCCACGCCTGCATCGCGCGCGGCTGCACCGTATCGTACGCCTGCTCGCGGCTGAAGCCCTTGTCGATCAGCTTCGTCATTACGCGGCCGGAGAACGGTACGCCGTACGTGCTCTGCATGTTGCGCTTCATATTCTCTGGGAACACCGTCAGGTTCTTCACGATATTGCCCAGACGGTTCAGCATGTAGTTGAGCAGAATCGTCGCGTCCGGCAGAATGATCCGCTCCACCGAGGAGTGCGAGATATCGCGCTCATGCCACAGTGTCACGTTCTCATAAGCGGACACCATATGGCCGCGGATGACGCGCGCCAGACCGGAGATGCTTTCGCAGCCGATCGGGTTGCGCTTGTGTGGCATCGCCGACGAGCCCTTCTGCCCCTTGGCGAACGGCTCCTCCACCTCGCGGAATTCACTCTTCTGCAGGCCGCGGATTTCCGTGGCAAACTTATCAAGCGACGTCGCGATCAGTGCCAGCGTCGCCATATATTCCGCATGACGGTCGCGCTGCAGCGTTTGGGTGGAGATTGGCGCAGGCTTCGTACCAAGCTTGCCACAAACATATTCTTCTACAAACGGATCGATGTTGGCATACGTGCCGACCGCGCCCGAGATTTTACCGTACTGCACGCCGTCCGCTGCGAAGCGGAAGCGCTCCAGGTTGCGCTTCATTTCCTCGTACCACAGAGCCATCTTCAAGCCAAAGGTGGTCGGCTCGGCATGAACGCCATGCGTACGTCCCATCATCGGCGTATCCTTGTAAGCGATCGCCTGATTGCGGACGATCTCGACGAAGTTCACAATGTCGCGCTCCAGAATTTCATTGGCCTGCTTGATCAAGTAGCCGAGTGCCGTATCGACGACATCCGTCGAGGTCAGACCGTAATGCACCCATTTCCGCTCCGGTCCGACCTTCTCCGATACGGCACGGGTGAAGGCGATCACGTCATGGCGTGTCTCCTGCTCGATTTCATAGATACGGTCGATATCGAACGCTGCGTTCTTCCGCAGCTCTGCCACATCTTCCTTCGGGATAACGCCGAGCTCTGCCCAAGCTTCACAGGATAAAATTTCGACCTCCAACCAAGCCTTGAATTTATTCTCTTCGGTCCAGATAGCGCCCATCTCGGGTCTTGTATAACGATCGATCATTTGTTTGTCTGCCTCCGTTTGCTTGTCTCTTCGCTTGCAAGCTTGCTATTTATTGTTAGGCTCCCATATCCGGGAAGCCTCTATCCAGCGGAATGCCGCTTCCGGCGTGTCCGCCAGCACATTCACATGGCCCATCTTCCGTCCGTTCTTCGCCTCTGCCTTGCCATACAGATGAATCTTAGCGGTTACGCCCGGCTCCAGGCTTTCCGATTCGGGCTTCACGACCCAGTCGAGCAGCGGCTGCACATGCTCGCCGAGCACGTTGACCATGACGACCGGCTGCATCAGGCTAGGGTCCCCGAGCGGCAGGTTACAGATCGCCCGCACATGCTGCTCGAACTGCGAGGTCCTACACGCTTCCATCGTATAATGTCCCGAGTTATGCGGCCGCGGCGCGAGCTCGTTGACGAATAGCTCACCGTCCGCTGTCAGGAACAGCTCGACAGCGATCAGGCCGACCACATCCAGCCCCTCGGCGATAGCCGCCGCCATCTTCTCGGCGCGCTCGACGACATCCGCAGGCACACGTGCCGGTACGATGGACAAGTGCAGAATGTTGTTCACATGCTCGTTTTCGGCTGCTGGGAACGTCTTGACTTCACCGCGCGGGCTGCGCGCTGCGATGACGGACAGCTCCTTCTCGAAGCGGATGAACTGCTCCAGCACGAGTTCCGTTCCGGCACGGGCCAGCGTCTCGTACGCTTCTGCGATCTCGTCCTCATGACGGATCACCCATTGTCCCTTGCCGTCATAGCCGCCCATCGCCGTCTTCAGTACGCATGGCAGGCCGAAGCGACCTACCGCCTCGCGCAGCTCCTCTACGCTGCCGATCTCCGCGTAAGGCGCTACCTTGACGCCTGCGGCCTCGATGGCCCGCTTCTCCCGCAGCCGGTGCTGGGTCGTGTAGAGCAGCTTGCTGCCCTGCGGCACATACGATTCCTTCATTAGAAGCTCCGTCACGTCCGCATCGACGTTCTCGAACTCATACGTAATGACATCCGACAGCTCTGCCAGCTCCCGTGCCGCCGCCGCATCGTGATAAGGCGCTGTCACCTGGCGGTCGGCTACCTGACCGCAGGGCGAGTCCGGCGTCGGATCGAGTGTGGCAAAGCGGTAGCCCATAGCCCGTCCGGCCAAGGCCAGCATCCGGCCGAGCTGGCCGCCGCCCAGCACACCGATCGTTCCGCCGGGCGCGATCACTTTGGAGGGATCGTAAGCCCTTGCTTCCCGCTGCGTATCCGGTCTCATTCCAGCACGCTCTTCTCTATAACGGTTTGCGCGAGCTTCTCACGGCGCTTCACGAGCTTCTGCTGCAGCTCGGGATCGAAGGCTGCCAGCACCTGAGCGGCGTACAGCCCCGCATTGGTCGCTCCGGCCTGACCGATCGACATCGTGCCCACCGGCACGCCGCCCGGCATCTGTACAATGGAATAGAGTGAATCAAGCCCACTCATTGTAGAAGACTTTACAGGCACGCCAATGACCGGCAGTACCGTCTTCGCCGCAACCATACCCGGCAAATGAGCGGCACCGCCGGCTCCGGCGATAATCAGCTTTAATCCGCGACCGATGGCGGATTCCGCATATTCAAACATCAGATCGGGCGTACGGTGAGCGGATACAACCCGCTTCTCATAGGCGATGCCGAGTTCGTCCAGTATGTCGCACGCATGCTTCATCGTGTCCCAATCGGACTGGCTTCCCATAATGACACCAACTTGCACTGACATGATAACCTCCGTTTGCACCCTTCGATTCCGGGCGGCTGCTTGATGAGCTATATGCTCTATTCATGAAAAAACGCCCTTGAGACAACTGAAGCCAAGTAACGGCCAGCTGTCGGAAGGACGACAAGAAATACCCTTAAGCACAAGTTAAGGCCAAGCACAGAGCGTGCCGACCTCTCATTGACGCTTACTCGTAGTCCAAAAATTTAAGGTTTTCGGGTAGAGACTTTCGGGCCGTATCCCCGACTTTATACGAGACTATTCAACTTATAAATGACCCTGCTTACCAATCTTTTCACTCTCTCAGTTTAGCAGGGATTGACACATCATGTCAACTCTAAAACCCGAACATTCAATATTTATTCCATAAAAATAGTTCGCCTTTAAACCTTGTTATTGGGTAGATTTACCGCTTATTAACAGTCGCATTTTTCATTTCAATGAGTTCTTTTTGACTTTGGGCGACTTCTGGGGCGGATAGCCCTCCCGCCGTCAGCACCGGCTCGCTCAGCAGGGTCCACCGCTCATACATAAGCAAGCCGTTCTCTAGAATGACCAGCCACGAATCAGAGGGCTCGTCTCCGTCTTTCACAGCCAAGCGGTGAAAGAGAGCATCCTCCGCCTTGGATAGCCGGCCTGTTTCTTCATAATAAGGGATAAGCAGCTCCAGCAGCTCAGTGCCCATCGGACTTCTCCCGGCCAGCTCCAGCGCGGCTTCGATCCGCTCGTCGATTTCCTTCAGCATTGCCGAGTCTTCTTCGTCTGCCCTTACCAGCAGAAGCAGCTCCGCCCACCGGATGGATTCACGTGCAGCCTGCTCCCCGTGTTGTTCTTCCTTCAGCATCCGGCCACGGGCGATCATCATGTCGCTCAACGCAAGCGCTTTGCCGATATCCGGCCTGCCTCCCTGGGAGATTAGCTCCAGCAGATCGCGAACCGCCAGCGCCTGCAGCAGTCTAGAGTCGAGTCCGACGAGGCGTTTCATCGCCTGATTGATAATCTCCAGCCGCTCCTGAAGCGCCTGGCCTCGCTTGTTGATGACTTGTCCGATGATTTTGGCCGTCTGTTCGATAAGCCGCATGATATAGTCGCGCTGATACATGACTCTGCCTCCCTGCTTTTCTATAACTTACATTGTACCATTCTGCCGCCACACGGCGGTATTTTTACGGATATCCTCTCAGCTGAAGGAAAAACCTGGCATGGACTGGATGAATTTATGCATTGAACGCTTTAAGCAGGTTATGGTAAAGTCTTAAAAGCCGAATCGAACAGTTTGTTATCTGAACGTACGGGGGACGCATCACATGGGGTGAATAGACGATTCCAGCAGCCATGCCTGCCGAATCGCGCTTAGGGAAAATCCTCTTCCCGAACCCGACAACTAACCTCGGAGGCCCGACAGGAGGGAATCAATTGAATAAGATTTTCAAATGCATCCTGCTGGCAGGTCTGTTCCTGCTGCCCGCGGGAATGACGGCGTCTAAGCCTGCGAATGCCCAGTTTTTCCATCAGGAGACGGACATTAAGGTGCAGGTTAACGATCAGCTCATGCAGTTTGGTGATATTCAGCCGATTGTGGATGCCACTTCCAAGCTTCAAGTTCCTGCTAGAGTCATGGCTGACAAGCTAGGCTATGATCTGCAATGGCAGAAGGTAGGCAACCAGATTGCCATCACCATCGGCAATTCGGAGCAGAAGCTGACCCTAACGACAGGAGAAACTGAGGCCAAGGTGAATGAGCAGCCTGCTTCTCTGGATGCGCCTGCCCGGATCGTAGACGGCCGTGTATACGTTCCTTTCCGTCTGATTGCCGATACGTTCGGCTCCAAGACCCAATGGGATTCGGCCAATCGCATCGCGATTATGTCGACAGACGGCCAGTATCATGCACCGGCCTGGTATCGTCCCCAGGCCATCGCCAAGAGTTACTCCAAAGTCATTGAGGCCAGAGCCTCTGCCTATAGCGCCAGCCCCGCAGAGAACGGCGGGTACACACTCGATTATATGGGCAACCAGCTGCAGCTTGGCACGATCGCCGTAGACCCTTCTGTGATTCCACTCGGATCGAGAGTTTACGTGGAAGGCTACACACATGACGGACTTCCTGCCGGAGGCATGTATGCCGTAGCCAGCGATACCGGTGGAGCGATCAAGGGCAATAAGATCGATATCTTCCTCCCGCAGAGCCGTGAGCAAGTGAAGTCATTCGGGATTCAGCAAGTGAAAGTATATATTCTCGGCTCGTAGCAGCAGCAGTCTTCGGACTGCTGTTTTTGCTATTTTCTTTATAGGCCGCGACTAACCCCCGCTTTTCTCTGGAATACCTTCCACACTCTTATCCTTTTCTTCCATCGGGATTACCCAGCTTTTAGGCCGCATAGCCTCCCGCCTTTTTTCGGACACTATAACTGAATTTACAGCGGAGGAGGCTTGGTCATGATCCGGAAAACAACACTTCTGCTGCTGGCTGGCCTGCTGCTGATTCCCCAATTTCCAGCTGCTGCCGTTCCAAGCCGTGATGAGGTCGTATGGAATGTCCAAACCGATCAGAAGCTGATCGCCTTGACGTTTGACGACGGTCCCAATCCGGTGTACACACCGCAAATTCTGGATCTTCTGCATGCGTATGAGGCCAAGGGGACTTTCTTCGTGTTGGGCAAGCGGGTTCAGATGTATCCGGCCATTGCTATACGTGAGGTCAATGACGGCCACGAAATCGCCAATCATACCTTCGACCATCATTATCTGAAAAACTACCCGCCTGACCGGCTCGTCAATGAAATCAGACAGACGCAGGAAGTTATTTTCGATATCACTGAGCAGATGCCCCACGTCTTTCGCCCACCTGGCGGCTTCTACAATGACCAGCTCCTGGATTCCATGAAGGAAGACAAGCTCACGGTCGTTATGTGGTCATGGTACCAGGATACCAAGGACTGGCGCAAACCGGGAACCAGCAAAATCGTCCAGCAGGTACTTAGCAATGTGCATAACGGCGACATCGTGCTCTTCCACGATCTGGAGGGCGACTGCACGCAAACCGTCGAGGCTCTGAAAATTATCCTGCCTGAATTAAAAGCCCGCGGCTACCAGTTCGTCACCGTATCCGATCTGATCGCACGCACGAGACAGCATTAGCGAAGCCTGAACAGCGGGAGAACTCTTTTTCCTCAGCAAGCCGGCAGCTCATATTCCGGCTTGTTCTCGTTCTTCACCAGGCTATACGAATAAAAGTATATATGATTGTGATTTTTTTCACTTACATAATCAATCCGCAAGCTTATACTAAAATCAGAAAGAACAAAGGAGATGGTTCACATGATGACCTGGCTTAGAGAAAACCGATACGCTGCCGTATTGTTGACCTTCATTCGCTTATATCTCGGGTTTAACTGGATGATTCACGGCTGGGAGAAGCTAACCGGTCCTACCCCGTTCAACGCCGCCGGATTCCTGAAAAATGCGGTCACGAATCCCGTAGCCGATAAAGCGACGAAAGAGCTCATTTATCCGACCTTCACCGCCTTCGTGGAGCACTTCGCTCTACCGAATGCCCAGATCTTCAACACCCTCATCCCGCTGGGCGAGTTTCTGGTCGGTCTTGGCCTGATCCTCGGCGCTTTGACCACGACGGCCATGTTCTTCGGGCTCCTGATGAACTTCATGTTCATGTTTGCCGGTACAGTTAGCACCAACCCTTGGATGATACTCGTCGGCTTCATCATCTTCGCCGCTGGTGCCAATGCAGGCAAATTCGGACTTGATACTTACATCCAGCCTTACCTGAAAAAAATGTTCCGTGCCGCCTTCCATAAGAACGATCACAACGCCAAAGGAAAGCCTCTCGGCGGCAACCCGCTGGAACGCGCCGCTCATTGATCCGCGACTCTGCCGCCCGCCGGCTCAGATCGCTTCAGCCAAGCACCCCTATCCTTGAAGATCAGGATGGGGGTGTTTTCATAACTGGTATCGAACATAAGTTCGTGATATAGTAAGATCATACATGCTTCTGTATGTTATGCTAATACAAGAATCGAACTCACGACGAAAGGACTGTTATCGTTGTCTCCCTCCCTTCGTGACCCTTATATCCGCAGCGTAGAACTGCTTCGTGACCGTATTCCATCTTTCAAGAGCTATCCCTTTCACTTGGACGCTTTGCGGAATTTCTCCACCCTGCAGCTCCATCCGAAGGTTACCTATCTGATCGGTGAGAATGGGACCGGCAAATCCACATTCCTTGAGGCGATCGCTATCGCTTGGGGCTTCAATCCAGAAGGCGGTACGTTGAACTTTACCTTCTCCACACAGGATTCGCATTCGGAGCTGCACCGGTATCTTCGTCTGGTGCGCGGCGTGCACAAGCCTAGAGACGGGTTCTTTTTCCGTGCGGAGACTTATTACAACCTGGCGACGAATATCGACGAGCTGGACCGGGAGCCTGGGGGCGGCGGGCGTATCATCGACTCCTACGGCGGAAAGTCCTTGCATGCCCAATCTCACGGGGAGTCCTTTTTCGCTGCATTCGTTCACCGGTTCGGAGGCAACGGGTTGTATATTCTCGACGAGCCAGAGGCGGCTCTGTCCCCGCTCAAGCAGATGTCCATGCTGGCGCGCATTCATGCCCTCGTGAACAAGAATTCGCAGTTCATTATCTCTACCCACTCGCCGATTCTGATGAGCTATCCCGATGCGGCTCATTACCAGCTATCTCCGGATGGCCTGCAGCAGACGAGCTTGGAGAATACCGACCACTATATCGTAACCAAGCAGTTCTTGACCAATCGAGAACGCATGCTGAAGCATCTGCTGGAGGATTCCACGGCTGGAGACGACGATTAGTCGCTTCTTATTCATTGCCTTCATTGCCAGAAATAAAAGTGATCAGCCCGATTGGCTATACCGCCACGCGGGCTTTTTAGCATGGCATTAACTATAATTGCAAATATTGTTCTTTTTCTCCCCCAGTGTCTGAAATATTGCTATCCTATGTGCTTCCAAGCCTGATCATTTACTAATTGGATGACCCAAATGTACTACCACATATTGACAAGCTGGGGTATTCATCTTATGATTCTATACATAGATTTACGATACATAGATATTCTATGTATAGAATATGTGAAAGGTGGTGCTGCATCCGTGAAGGTCAACAAGGAGCTGCTAAAAGGCACGACAGGTACTCTGATCTTAACCCTCTTGACCGAAAAACCCATGTATGGCTATGAGCTGGTGAAGGAGTTGGAAGCCCGATCCGGCGGCGTATTTAGCTTAAAGGAAGGAACCTTGTATCCCTTGCTGCACATGATGGAGTCGGAACGGCTCGTGGAAGCCTCCTGGCTGGAGGCTGAGGGACGAAAGCGCAAGTATTATCACATCACCGATGCGGGGCGGGGCCATCTCAAGGAGAAAAAGGCAGAGTGGGTTTTCTTCCGCAAAGCGCTCGATCAGGTGCTTGGGGAGGGACATGCATGATCAAAGACCATGAAGATGTACGTGAGTTTCTGAACCGTGTATGCTCGGAAATCCGATCGCGCGAGGCCCATCCACAAATTCGCCTGGAATTGATGAGTCACCTGGAAAGCCTCGCGGAAGAAAAGGAACAAGCGGGCGAAAGCCGCGAGGAAGCGTTGGCCTGGGCCGTCGCCCAGATGGGTGACCCCCGGCTTATCGGCAAGGACTTGCACCGGATTCACCGCCCCAAGCTGGAGTGGGGGCTGCTGACGGCGATACTGGCCTTTGTGGCGCTTGGCCTTATAGCTATGTATGCCTATGATGCGAGTATGCTTGCCAATTCTAAGCAGACCGTCAACTCCCAATTTTTTATTTATAAGGTCGCTATGGCGGGGATCGGTTTGGCCGTGATGGGTGGGTTAACCTTTTTTTCCTATCATAAGTTTCAAGCTTTAACCTGGTGGTTATATGGACTACTTATTATCGGCCTTTGTCTTGTAGCATTGTTCGGCAACCAAGTAAACGGTTCGCGGCAGTATCTCTCGTTCGGTCCATTGTATATCCAGTGGGCCAGTATAAGCCCTTTGCTCTTCGTTGTTGTAGCCGCAGGCTGTTTGCCCAGATGGTACGCTGCGCGCAGCTTTTTTATGGCAAGAAGTTTTGCACTATTTCTTCCGGTGGGTCTTCTGTTATCCATATGCTCGGCTATGCCGGCGTTACTCCTGACAATGGTAGGTTATCTCATCATAATAGGTTCGGTAACCAAGCGTTGGAAGACCTTACTTGTCCTAGTGTCAGCAAGTATACTTGCTATAAGTTCCTTTCTGCTATGGTACGCTCCGTCTCGCCTTCAAGCGTTTCTGTCTCCTGAGAAAGACCCTAACGGTGCTTCCTATGTGTACATGAAGATTGCAGAGCTCCAACGGACTAGCGGATGGTTCGGACAGGGCTTTGGTACCGCACTCCCATCGCTTCCGAATATGTATAGCGAATTTATTTTCACTTTCCTGATTTATTGTTTCGGTTGGCTAGCCGGCATTTTGTTCGCTCTTGCCGCTTTGTATCTGGTCTCCCGATTTCGTCATTCGTTCATCCAGGTCCGGGATCCATTCGGACGGCATCTTGTCCTTGGGTTGTCATCCATCATCGTATTTCAGTTTGCTTACAATCTATTGATGTCCATCGGACTGCTTCCCTATATCGGCCTTTCTTTGCCCTTCGTCAGCTATGGGCTTTACCCTATGTTGTATGAAATGGCCGCTGTAGGTCTGATCTTGAGCATCTACCGCCGCAAAGACCTTATGTCCAGCAGATCAGGCCCGGTCACCTATTAGAAGAAGCAACACAAAATTGGCCCGTCCTCAAGTAAAAAGCAGAGGACGGGCCAGTACCATTATACGAAGAATCTAGAGCAATGAAACAAAAACAGCCCGTACGAATTTAATCATACGGGCTGCTTTCATAGCTTGGCGACGTTCTACTCTCCCAGGACCCTGCGGTCCAAGTACCATCGACGCTGGAAGGCTTAACGTTCGTGTTCGGGATGGGTACGCGTGGTTCCCTTCCGCCATCATCACCAAACCTGTAATTC